>CANJEC010000114.1 GCA_947473395.1 Actinomycetota bacterium
ATGATGGAGATTTTGGGCCCGCGTGCCTACCTCGATCGTGAGTCCACTGGTTCGATCCTCAAGGGTCGACTCGAGATGAACTACCGAAGCCTGCTTATTTTGACCTTCGGTGGCGGTACGAACGAGATTCAAAGAGACCTCATTGGCATGTTCGGGCTGGGCTTGCCTCGCGCACTTCGCGGCTAACAGGGTCCTAGTTCCGCCCGCAGGCGTAATCGAACAACAGGCGTATTCGAAGGATTTGAAGGGATAGTCACATGGATTTTGCTCTCAACGAAGAACAAGTAGCAATCAGCGAACTCGCTGGTCAGGTGATAGGCGATGCCTCAACGAACGAGAGATTGCGTGAGCTTGAACAAGCTGACGGGCCTCGCTTTGATGCAGCCCTTTGGGCTTCGCTCGCTGAAACCGGAATTCTGGGGGCGTTTTTGCCCGAGGAGCATGGGGGAGCGGGCCTCGACCTGATTGCGCTCGGTGGAGCGCTTGAACACGTTGGTCGCACTGCAGCAGCAGTTCCACTCTGGGAGACTTGCGGCCTTGGAGTGCCCGCTATTGCGGAGTTCGCTCCGGCGAGTCTGGCAGCAGAGATTCTTCCTCAGGTCGCTGATGGGTCCATGATCCTGACAGCCGGATGGCACGAGGACCTAGGGGAGCCGCTTCTGCCCTCGACAATCGCGAGTCGCAATGGTGATGGATGGGAACTCACCGGCACAAAGATTTGTGTGCCGGCCGGCGCCATTGCCGACGCATTCCTCATGCCAGCGGCAATTGAGGGTGGATCCGTTGGCCTGTTCCTTGTCCGAAAGACTGGCGAAGGCGTTGGAATCGAGCCACTCGACACCACACTTGGTGACCCGCAGGCAGCCGTTCTGATGGCGCTAGCACCAGCAGAACTCGTAGCAGAGGGTTACGAGTCGTTGCAGTGGACCTATGACCGGGCCGTTGCTACACAGTGTGCAGTTGCAGCGGGCGTCTTTGCTGAGGCACTTCGCCTAACAGCTGAGTACACCAAGGAGCGCAAGCAGTTTGATGTGCCGATTGCCTCGTTCCAGGCCGTGGCTCATCGTGCGGCAGATGCCTTTGTAGACACCGAGGCAATCCGACTGACCTCTCAGCAGGCATTGTGGAGACTGTCAGTAGACATGCCAGCCTCAGCCGAGGTGGCTGTAGCGAAGTACTGGGTTTCATTTGGTGGCCAACGAGTAGTGCACACTGCGCAGCATCTGCACGGCGGCGTTGGAGTCGATCGGGATTACCCGCTGCATCGGTACTTCCTGATGGCAAAAGAGATTGAACTGCAACTCGGCGGAACTACACGGCAGCTGCTTGCCTTGGGCAAGATTATTGCCACCCAAGCCGTCTAGCAGAGGGTGTAGCCCCGTCCCCATGCTGGGATGAGACAAAACGCCGGAAATCCTCATTATGTAAAGTTGTGAGTTTTCTTAGGCCGAATTGCTCATTCTCTAGGAAGATCCCCTAGGTCCTTTACATGTGCGCCCGAAAGGTGTCAAATGCATGGAGCGATCGGGGTTGGCCCCGGTCCCTAATACAACTGAGGAGGTGCCGATGTCTACTCGTCATCGTGCCCGGCAGTCCGGACCTAGTTCAGCTCTCCAAGAGGAGCGCGAGCAAAGAAAGGCAGAACACCGTAGGGTGCGCCGTACCGTTAATCAGTCATTGCACGTGGCCGTCCTTGAAGAGGATCTTGACGGTCTCGTTCTTGAACTACCGCACCCGACCCATGGATACACCGACGAACATGCTCCTGCCACACCGCATGCGTCAGCCGATCCACAGCGCCGGATTAAGCACTGGAAGCAATCCTTTTGGAAGAGGCGTTCGATTGAGCGTCAGCGGCGGGCACAAGCAGAGTTGCGTACCTCAAGCTATTCCTGATTCGAGTCACTGATCTAGTACTGCAGTATTCGCTGATGCGATTCTGCTGTGGCTCGTCAGCAGTTTCTGCGAGCAGTTTTGCAAGAGCAGATTCTGAGCAGTTGCTGCTGACGGCCCAGGTACTAGGGGGCTAGGGTCAGATGGTGCTCGACCTCACGCCAGCCCTGATAGATGGGCAAGACCTTGTCACCGGTGCTTCCATCCTGGTTCATTCTCCGTACAGCGGTGATCTCGTGGGCGAGGTCGCAGCATGCTCAGCGGAGCATCTTGATCAGGCCATAGCCGTGGCCGGCCGCAGGCATGCTGAAGGCGCACTACCTGCCTTTGAGCGAGCAGAGATTCTGGATCGAATTGCTATTGCGATGCTGGCGCAGTCCGAGGAGTTTGCCCAGTCGATATCAGCTGAGTCGGCCAAGCCGATTGCAACAGCCAGAGTCGAAGCCGTGCGGGCAGTCGACACGATTCGGTTTTCTGCTGCGGCAGCGCGAACCTTTACGGGCGAGATGGTTGCCATGGACGCATCCGCTGCAGGCGTGGGCAAGCTGGGTTACGTCAAGCGGGTGCCAATCGGCGTAGTCGCCGGTATTTCCCCATTCAATTTTCCTCTTAATCTGGTGTGTCACAAGATCGCCCCGGCCCTTGCAGCGGGTGTCCCGATCGTGCTCAAACCGGCCTCGGCCACTCCCCTCACTGCGCTCAAGATTGCTCGCCTCTTTGAGGAATGCGGACTTCCTCCCGGTTGGCTCAACGTTGTTCCATGCGCAGGTTCGGTGGCGAATCACATGGTCGAGCACGAGGGCGTGGCCATGATCACCTTTACAGGCTCCCCAGAGGTTGGATGGGGCATCCGAGCGCGTGCGCCAAAGAAGCGTGTCGGCCTAGAACTCGGAAACAACGCGCCGGTCATTGTCGAGCCAGACGCAGATCTAGAGGTTGCAGCCAGCAAAATCGTTGCTGGTGGATTCGCATTCTCCGGCCAAACCTGCATTTCTGTTCAGCGGGTCTATGTGCATGCCCAGGTCCACGATGAGTTACTCGGCATGCTCGAGCAGAAGGTGGCGGAGCTTCAAGTTGGAGACCCCGCTGATCCGACAACTCAGGTCAGCGCGTTGATTCAGCAGAGCGAGACCGAACGCGTTGCTGGTTGGATTGATGAGGCTCAAGGCGACGGTGCACGCGTGGTGGTTGGTGGTGGCCGACGCGAACGTTCAATTCTTGAACCAACTCTGCTTGATCGTGTTACTCCAGGGATGAGGATCAGCAACACCGAGGTTTTCGGCCCCGTTATTGGAGTGGCTTCCTATGACACCTTTGACCAGGCAGTGGACCTAGTAAACGACTCACGCTACGGCCTGCAGGCTGGAGTCTTCACTGCCGACATCACTACTGCACTTCAAGCAGCTGACCGGATTGACTTTGGTGGGGTGTTGATCAACGAGGTGCCAGCATTTCGCACCGACCAGCAGCCATATGGCGGGATGAGAGATTCTGGAAATACCCGGGAAGGCCCCGCCTATGCAATTGAGGAGATGACCGAAAGAAAGCTCATCATCATCCAAGGGTGAGTGGCTCTAGTTATGTCAGCCGTTGCCAGCCAGCCAGTTGCGTCCGGTAACCTCTGAGGTTGATGTTTCGTTCCCCCGGCATACGAATTCTGTGCGGTATCACTGTGGTGGTTCTTGCTGCTTTTGTGCTGCTGCGTTCGGGAAGTACCTCAGACATTGACCGAGTCTCCGCAGAAGGTTCGCCGCCCAGTACAGAGATCAAGAGAGAGGCCGGCCAACTCGTTGACCCGGCGACAACAACAACGCTCCTCTCCCCCACCACAAGCTCGACCGATACAGGCACTGCTACTACCCGGCCCGAGAAAATCGGATCTGTGGAACTGCCGGCAAACTCTGGTTCCGGCAAGCGGGTCGTGATGTCCATCTCTCAGCAAAGGGTCTGGTGGGTAGATGAATCAGGGGCAGAGATCCGCACGGCTCTTGTGTCGGGTCGAGCGAACACCCCTCAAATAGGCACTTTTCAGGTCTACTCAAAGACAGAGAACGCAACTGGGCTGGATGGGTCAAAGATGGACTACTTCGTGCGATTCACGAAGGGGCCACAGGGCTGGGCAATTGGATTCCACAACATCCCAAGAATCAACGGCGAGCCAGTACAGACTGAAGAGCAACTGGGGCAAACTCTGTCGCACGGATGTATTCGTCAGGCAGAGGTTGACGCTGTATTCACTTGGAGCTTTTTGGACATTGGTTCCACGGTGGTAGTTCTCGCCTAGGTCCTGCACCCTTGCCCCTCCCCTAGTAGTTCGACCACCTAGTAGTCCCACGAACTAGTCACCCCACCCCCTAGTAGTAATGAGGAGTCTCAGATGAGTATCAACATGCGAATTGGCATAAATGGAACAGGCAGCTTGGCGACATTGGACCAAGTGCTCGCAGAGGCAAAGCGGACCGAAGCTGATGGCTTTGACTCGTTCTGGATTGCTCAGATCTTTGGTATGGATGCCCTCACTGCCTTAGCAGTTGTTGGGCGTGAAGTGCCCAGAATCGAACTTGGTACAGCTGTAGTACCCACTTACCCGCGCCACCCAATGATGATGGCCGGTCAGGCACTGACCGTGCAGTTGGCGAGTCAAAATCGACTTGCACTTGGAATAGGGCTGTCACATCAGATTGTCATTGAGTCACTGTGGGGCTACTCGTATGAGAAGCCCATTCGTCACATGCGCGAATACCTGTCGGCACTCCTTCCATTGCTCAACGGTGAGTCAGTTGATGTGCACGGTGAGGACATCACCTGCGTGGGCGGGGTCGATGTTCAAGGTGCTGAGGCACCACCTGTGATCGTTGCGGCGCTTGGTGCACAAATGCTCAAGTTGGCTGGATCAAACGGCTGCGGCACGATTACGTGGTGCACGGGTGAGCGAGCACTCTTGAGCCATGTCGTGCCCAAGATCACGCAGGCAGCAGAGGCTGCTGCTCAGCCTGCACCTCGGGTGATTGCTGGTTTGCCGGTCTGTGTTACCTCTGACCCAGATGCAGCGTATGCAATCGTCGCCGAGCAGCTAGCGCTGTACGGTGGCTTGCCTTCTTACCGTGCGATGCTCGACATCGAGGGGGCCGAGGGCCCAGCAGATGTTGCGATTATTGGCGACGAGGAACACGTAGCCGCTGCTCTCGGTCGCCTAGCCGATGGTGGTGTAACTGAGTTCTCTGCAGTGATAGCTGCCCCTAGTAGCGAAGACCATTCGCGCACTTGGGAACTCCTCAAGTCCTTGATCTAGGCACAGACTTGTCTGAGATTGATCATGACCTCATGCAGTTCACTGTCAGAACTGGCATGACTATTGCTGCGCAGTCTTGGGGAAACCCGGCTGATCGGGCTGTGGTGTTGGTCCACGGTGGTGGACAAACCCGCCATAGCTGGGGTGGTACGGCAGCGGCCCTAGCTGAGCAGGGTTGGTTTGCTGTCAGTTACGACCAGCGGGGCCACGGCGGATCTGCCAAGGCAGATAACCGTGACTATTCAACAATTCGCTTTGCCGAGGATCTTGTGGATGTCTGCGCGGCGCTGGCAGAGAGGTCGAACTCTCGCCCGGTTATCGTTGGTGCTTCGCTCGGCGGATTAGCAAGCCTGCTAGCAGAGGGACTCCTCAAGCCAGGTTGTAGTTCCGCAATCGTCCTAGTTGACATCACACCACGGATGGAAAAGGCCGGCGTCGACCGGATCGTTCAGTTCATGCTGGACCGCGCCGAGACTGGTTTTGAGTCCCTTGATGATGCCGCAGACGCGATTGCCACCTATCAGCCACACCGGCCCCGACCATCGGATACCTCAGGCTTGGCAAAAAACCTGAGGCTCGATAGCGATGGAAGGTGGCGTTGGCACTGGGACCCAGACATATTCCTAGGCCCGCGACCGATTGGGACTGGATCGGTGACTGGGCAGTTTGTTGATGCGACTGTCGCGTTAACCGTGCCAACACTGCTCGTGCGCGGCCGGATGTCTGACTTAGTGAGCGAGGAGACTGCACAGGAGTTTCTCGATCTGCGTCCTGACGCCAAGTTCGTTGATGTCTCTGGTGCAGGCCACATGGTTGCAGGAGATCGAAACGATCTCTTTACAGCCGCAATCGTAGACTTCTTGGATACGCTCCCGTGAGTTTGCACACGGTGGTGTAGGCGTGAGCAGCGCGAAAATAGATGCTGCGCGTCTGCTGCTCGGTGTTGAGCCTGCATGCTCAGAGACTGAGGTCCGGGCGGCCTACAGGATGCTGCTCTTGCGGACACACCCAGACATCAACTCCAAAGCGGATGCGACTGAACGAACCATGGCGCTGACAAACGCCTACCTAATACTCACTTCTCTCGAGGTAGACGGTGCTCCTGATCAACGGGAACAGCCCGCTGAGGGTAACGGCCGTAATACGGCTCCGAAGCCAGAGCGAATCGTTGAGATTCAGCTGCTTTCGGATTTGACCATTTCGGTGGGTGCTCCAGCTTCGGAAACGCTGATGTTGCTGATCGATATGGCGCACGAACTCGGCGAGATTAGTTACCTTGATCCCTCAGCGGGGCTGCTAGAGATTGTGATTGAGTTCGTTGAAGAGCCAACTAGTTCGGTATTGCTCAGTATGCAGGGCCGGGGAAATGCTACTACCGAGGTCTTCTGTTCGGTTGAGCCTCTGAGTGGCGGTATTTCACCACCGGCTGATGCAGTAGCAAGGCTTCTGCATCGCACCCTGATTCACGCAGATTCTCCCTGATCAGCCTGCACTTAGTGTGAGCATGCCAAGGGTTAGGTCGTTCGTTTGAATCGCTTCATCCGAGTAGCGAGCGTGGTCCCGAATCTTGCCCTGGCCGAAGTAATCCC
>CANJEC010000115.1 GCA_947473395.1 Actinomycetota bacterium
CCACGAATGGTGACAATCCGGGTGGGGCGTGCTGGGTCATCTTCAATTTTGGAACGTACTCGCTTGACGTGCACATCCAGAGTCTTGGTATCTCCCACGTAGTCGCTTCCCCAGACTCGATCAATCAACGTTGACCTTGGCAGGACTCGACCGGCGTTCTCCATAAGCAACGACAACAACTCAAATTCTTTGAGCGGCAGGTTGACAACTTCGCCACGAACGCGCACCTCGTGGCTATCTGTATCAAGCTCAACTCCGTCTAGGGCGAGAACCTCGCGGCTGTCACCCTCTGCGACTGCTCCGTCTGTTCCATTCGCTGCGCCATGGCGCCGCAACACAGCGCGCATCCGGGCAACTAGTTCTCGCAATCGGTACGGCTTCGTGACGTAGTCATCGGCTCCCACCTCGAGGCCAACCACCGTGTCAATCTCGGCGCCTTTCGCAGTCACCATGATGATGGGCGTATCGCTACTGCGGCGAATCTCCCGACACACATCGAGTCCAGAAATGTTTGGCAGCATGACGTCAAGCAGCACCAAGTCGGGCTTGACTAGGGCGAACCGTTCGAGTGCCTCGGCCCCGTCTCTAGCCACCTCCACTATGAACCCCTCGCGACCCAAACCAACAGTCAATGCATCCACAAAAGCCTCCTCGTCCTCTACGAGCAACACCGTGATGGGTGCAGACCCAGCAGCGGAACTAGTGGGATTATTCGCACGAGTCGTTGTGTTCATGAGTTCTCCTGTAGGGGTTGAATTGCTGCAAGTGAGAGCGTGAAGGTGGTTCCCACACCTTCGATGGAGTCCACCGAGACATTGCCTTGATGATTACTCACCACATGTCGAACAATGGCTAGGCCCAAGCCTGTTCCGCCAGTGGCTCGAGACCGGGCACGATCAACTCGGTAGAAGCGTTCAAAAACGCGGTCAAGATCTTTTCTAGGGATGCCAATTCCGGCATCCGCCACAGAGAGTCTGACTATCTCGCCGGTTGACAAACCGGAGGGACCAAGGCCAAGAGGCAGTTCTTGGGGATCGCTCTCGGCCGACTCAACAACTGCGGTCACTAAAATTTCTGACCCTTCGGGGGAATACTTGACAGCGTTGTCCAACAAGTTGAACACCGCCGATACAAGCTGCCGGCGATCGCCAAGGACCTGGATCTGTGGCGAGAGATCAACGACCACCTCAATCCCCGAATGCCCCGCTGCAGAAGCAATACGAGCCGTAGCTTCACTCACAACGGACTGCACCGAGATCTGGTCGAACTCGGTTTCATCTCCAAACTCGATTCGACTGAGTTCTAAGAGGTCGTCGATTGTGTGGGCCGCTCGATCAGCCTCCACGATCATTCTTTCGGCAAGGCGGGCAACAACTTCACTCTCGGGTTCATCACGAATCGTCTCGGCTAATAAGCCGAGTGCACCAATCGGAGTTTTCAGTTCGTGACTGATGTTGGCAACAAAGTCACGACGGACGGTTTCTGTTCGGCGTCGCAGCGAGTGGTCCTCGACGATGGCCAAAGCACCCAATCCAGCGCCATCAGTAAACGGCTGCGCAGACACGACAAACGATTGTGCCGGTGGTCCGAAGAGTTCAACCTCGCGGCGAACCGAGCGACCCGTTAACGCCTTAATCATGAGTTCCTCGACGGCGGCCTCGACCAGCACAAGGCCGTCTCGGGCCTCGATATAGCGCTGCGCTGACTGATTGCGAAAGAGTTCCGCTCCGGTGTCATCGCACAAGATCACTCCCTGTTCGATGTGCTCAATAGCGTCACGAAGGCGCTCAAGAAGGTCAGATGCTGAGGAGCCCGATTCCTGCGCGGCTGTTAGCCCAGCCTCGATACTTGTGTCGGCTTCTTCAGCACCAGACCCGTTCGAAGCATCGGACTCAGACGGAGCAGCACTAGCTGCAGCGCCCAAACTGTTCTTTGGCCCAGCCGGTTGCTTCTTGGGCGCAGTTCTTGCAGCGACATACCCCAGTGCCGCAGCAGCAAAGAGGCCCAGAATCACAATCCCTAGCGAAAACGCCTGCACTACTCCTGCCCAGATCGGGTCATGTAGCTAGCTCTGCAGCAGTCAAGAAATCCACAAGACCGACCGGCTCGCTACCTCGAATGCCCGTCAGCGCGGTGACTACGGGATGGCCCTGAGCAACGAGTGCTGTATCTGAGTCTGCTGGAAGCGAAGCAGTAGTTGGAACGAGCCCAAATTCGACACGGTCCTCGGTTCGCAGAAGAAACTCGGTGTGGATCGCCCCGAGCGGAGCGAGTTGGCCCCACTTGACCTCTTGCAAGTCACTGCTCTGCAGGTCTGGAACGCTCAGGTTGATACTGCTCAGAGTGCCGCTCGCAACAATCCACGCAGCGACTTCTGCGGCGAGTTCTGCTGCAACATCAAAATGCTGAATCGAAGGCTCGCTGCCGGCGATACTGACCGCCACCCCAGGTAGGCCCAAATTCGCAGCTGTCAGGACCGCACCAACGGTGCCTGAATGCAGTGTGACTCTGCCCGTGTTGAGACCAGGGTTTACTCCCGAGGCGACTACATCGGGAGGCGGACCAAAGGCACCGAGATGTGCCGCAAAAACGCACAATGCCGGGGTTGCATCCAACTCATAGGACTCCACCGAGTCAAGGCCCTCAAGCGGCATCGACCGATACCGCAGGAAGGATCCCTCACCAAGGTTTCCGATTGCTGCCCCGCAACCGCTTCGATCACCCTCTGGCGCCAGAGCAATCACATCATGGCCATCGGCACTTAATGCCAAAGCAAGTGCATGCAAGCCCGGCGCGTGCAGGCCATCGTCATTGGTCACGAGAACCCTCATCGGTCGACCCTCATGCGTTATCGGGAGACTCGCCCGACTCGTCATCATTGGGTGAGTCCACTTGGGCTGCTTCACCGGCTGCGTCCGCCTGACCGGGGCTTTGGTCAAGGTTGGCACTCGCCTCGGCTTCTGCTTCACGAAGTCTCTGCCGGGCAGCGCCGCTCTTCTCCGGAAGCCAACCAGTCACCATGTACATGACGCGCTCGCCAATGTTGACTGCGTGATCGCCGACGCGCTCGTAGTAGCGGCCGATCATGGCCATCTGCACAGCGCCCTGCAGATTCAGATTCATTTCGGAGTGGGAGCGGAAGATTGCCTGCACATAGGCAACCTGCAGTTCGTCGAGCCGGTCATCAATGTCGTCAAGTGCAGATGCAAGCGAGGTGTCAGCATCAACATAGGAGTCAATCGCTGCTCGAATGAGGAACGTTGCCTCTACCCCCATCTGCTCAATCAAGCCGCGAATCTGGGGTCCAAAATCGACATCGTAAATACGCCGTGAGGCTTTGCACACGTTCACAATCAGGTCAGCGGATCGCTCGAGTTCACTGATGAGTCGCAGACTGGTGAGGATGAAGCGAAGCTCCCCAGCAATAGGAGATTGCAGGGCGAGCAAGCGATAGCAGCGCTCTTCAAGGCCTAAGCAGAAGTCGTCAATGACATCATCACCGTCGATCAGGACCTGCGCTGCATGCAAATCACGATCAAGTAGCGCTGCAGTCCCGCGGCCAATCGTCTCGGAGACCATTGCGCCCAGACGAATCAAGTCAGAGCGAACCTCTTCGAGTTCAGCGTGATAATGGATTCTGGTTTCGTTCATCTGAGTCCCCCGACTGAGTGCTTGCTCATCCGAATTTACCAGTGATGTAATGCTCAGTTCGCTCGTCAGTCGGGTTTGCAAAGATCGTTTCGGTGCGGTCGAACTCGACTAGCAGGCCAGTGCGCACGTCACTCTCGGGGTTCACTTCAGTAGAGAAGAACGCCGTTGCATCGCTCACACGTGCAGCTTGTTGCATGTTGTGGGTGACGATCACAATCGTGAAATCTGTTTTGATCTCTCGCATCAAGTCTTCGATCCGAGCAGTGGCAATCGGGTCCAGAGCAGAACACGGCTCGTCCATCAGGATCACTTCAGGGTTCACAGCAATCGCTCGCGCAATACACAGACGTTGTTGCTGACCACCCGACATTCCAAGTGCCGAGGCCTTGAGTCGGTCTTTGACCTCATCCCACAGGGCTGCCCTTTTGAGTGAGTTCTCAACAATCTCGTCAAGCTCTGCTTTCTTCTTGATCCCACCAATTCTCGGGCCATAGGCCACGTTCTCATAGATGGACTTCGGGAAGGGATTGGGCTTCTGAAAGACCATCCCGATGCGACGACGAACCTCTACTGCGTTGACCTTCTCTCCATACAGATCAACCCCGTGGTACTCAATCTTGCCCTCGACTCGGGCCCCTTCGATCAGGTCGTTCATGCGGTTAAAGCAGCGAAGAACGGTGGTCTTGCCACAACCAGAAGGCCCAATGAACGCAGTGATCTCGTGCTTGCGCACTTTCATGTCAACGTCTCGCACAGCACGGTACTTGCCGTAATAGACGCTGAGCTTGTCCACGTTGAACACCACTGACCCAAGTTCGGCCGGGTTGTCTTGGCTTGCTGATGAATCAGAGGGGTCACCTTGAGTGGTGGTCTCGGCGGCGCTGTGCGAACCACTTGTTGACCCAGGGGTCGCGGCCGCGCTGTTGACTATGGGCGGTGCCATCGTGGCTGGAGTAGAGGCGCTAGCCATGTTCCTCGCCTGCTCACTATCTGCCTGCATCGTGTTCTCCAGAGAGGTCATGTGTTTCCGATGGTCAATCTGCTGCTGATCGCTCGAGCCGTAAGGGTGAGTACCAGAACAATGCCCACTAGGGTCACTGCAGCGCCCCATGCGAGTTGGGTCGCGATACTGCCACCGTTGGTGAGTTGTGAATAGATCTGGGCCGAGAGCGTGGTGTTCTGGCCGCGCATCGAGAAGTTGGTGGTGGTCACATAGCCAATGGTGAACACCACTGGTGCTGTCTCACCAGCGGCTCGGGCAACAGCTAGCAGGCAACCAGAAGTTATTCCGGCACTCGCTGCTGGTAGCACCACTTTGAGGGTGGTCTTCCATGTGCGGGTACCAAGTGCAGCAGAGGCTTCACGGAGGGCATTGGGCACTAGTTTGAGCATTTCCTCGGAGGAGCGCACCACGATCGGCAGCATCAAACAGCCGAGTGCTAAGGATGCAGCAAATGCAGACTTTCCGTTCGTACCAAAATTCAACACCCAGATTGTGTAGATAAACACACCCATGACTACCGAGGGAACTCCCACCATGACGTCGGTCATAAAGCGGATGAACCGAGCCAAGCGGCCAGTCTTGCCATACTCATGCAAATAGACAGCCCCCAAAATGCCCAGGGGAATCGCCATGACTGATGCACCAAATACTGTCAGGAAGGTACCGACAATGGCGGGCTGCATACCCTCAACTACAGAGGTGGAGGATCCTCCAGCCTCACATTCGGCAGCGTCACCAAACCCCAGGTCGCACAAGTCCTCATTGCCAGCTAGGTCTGCCCTGCCAACATCGCCTGGAATGGGCTGGGTCCACCAATCAACAGTGAGGACAACGCCAAGACCCTGAGAGAGCACGCTCGCTCCCATGGCAAAAAGCGGAATTGCTGCAATGAAGAACGCTCCGACCATCGCAACCGAAGCGGCCGCGTTTCGAACCCTGCGTTTCTTGGACATATTCGCCGAAGTCAGGCTCTGAAACACCTGCTCGGTGGACTCGGAACTCGCGTTACTCATGCCGTCCCCTTGATCCGTCGGTCAATCACTAGCACCATCCGTCGGGCCGACACATTCACCACAATGGTGATCACAAACAGGCAGACACCAAGGCCGATCAATGCCGAGCGGTACAGGCCTCCTGCCTCTGACAAACTGCGGAAGATCTGCGCGGGCATCGTCTCGCCACGCCCAAAGAGGTTGGCCGAGATCTGCGGTGAAGCTCCGATCAGCAGCGCCACAGCAACCGTCTCTCCCATTGCCCGGCCGAGCCCGAGCATCACTGCTCCTGTCATGCCGCCGGTGGAATGCGGGATCACGACACCCTTGATCATTTCCCATCGAGTCGCCCCAAGTGCAAGCGACCCAGACTTGTCGTTGTCTGGCACCGTCAGAAAGACCTCTCGGGTAACCGAGGTGATGATGGGGATAATCATGAGTGCAAGAACCAAACCTGCACTCATAAAGCTCGACCCTGAACCGGGAGCGAAAATGACGTTCAGGACGGGGATCGAAGAAACTGCATCGGCTATTGCATTGAACACCGATTGAAATATCGGAATGAGCTGATAAAAGCCCCACAACCCGAAGACAACCGAGGGCACAGCGGCAAGCAGGTCAATCACGAGTGTAATGCTGCTGCGAACACGACGATGCGCTAGTTCTGTCACGAACAGCGCTATGCCAATGCTGAGCGGAACCGCAAAGAACACCGCTATGAGTGAGACTAAGACGGTGCCGTACACCAGTGGGACAATGCCGTAGATCCCCTCGGACGGAATCCACTCAAGTCCAAAAAAGTACGAGGTTCCGAGTTCCGAAAACGCCGGCCAGGCTTGCTTGGTGGTAGTCACTGCGATCAGCAGCAGGATCACCAGAACGGCCACTCCAGATAGCAGCGTTACCCTTCGAAAAATTCCGTCAGCAACTGCTCCAGAGCTTTGCTCGGTCAGCGGATTCGGAGAGGTCTCCTCGCTCTCGGCGGGAGGCCTTTCAAGCTGGGTAGTCATAA
>CANJEC010000116.1 GCA_947473395.1 Actinomycetota bacterium
CCATCAAACAGTTCAAGGCTGCAGTCGATGTCCTGACGCTCACTGCAACACCGATTCCAAGAACGCTCGAGATGAGCCTGACGGGAATCAGAGACTTGTCGCTGCTGAACACACCCCCAGCGGCACGTCAGCCCATCTTGACCTACGTCGGCGAGTTCGACGAGCGCGCAGTCACCGAATCGATCCGCAGAGAACTGCTGCGCGAGGGCCAAGTGTTCTACGTGCACAACCGGGTGAGAGATATCGAGCAGCAGGCCACGCGTATTCGTGAACTCGTTCCCGAGGCTCGTGTTGCTGTCGCGCACGGTCAGATGGATGAGGGCAGCCTCGAGAAGGTGGTGGTGGATTTCTGGCAAGGCGAGTACGACGTGCTGGTCTGCACCACGATTATCGAGTCAGGTATCGACATGCCGACAGTGAACACCTTGGTCGTGGAACGTGCCGATCTGCTCGGTCTTGGACAGCTACATCAACTTCGTGGGCGCGTTGGCCGCGCAGGTCAACGGGCCTATGCCTATTTGTTCTTCCCGCCAGATAGGCAGCTCTCTGAGGAGGCCTACGAGCGACTGAAGACCATCGGTGAGGCCACTGAATTGGGATCGGGTTTTCGCATTGCCATGCGCGACCTAGAAATTCGCGGCGCAGGCAATCTGTTAGGTACCGGTCAGTCTGGTCATGTGGCTTCAGTCGGATACGACCTGTACATGCAGATGGTCAACGAAGCTATTGCCGAACTCAACGGAGAGGTCGCCGTTGTACCAGAAGAGATTGTGTTGGAGTTGCCTGCTCCGGCATTTCTGCCGCCGGATTATGTCGAGCGGGAGGACGTACGCCTAGATGCTTATCGCCGCCTAGCCGCAGTGCAAACCTCGGGCGATGTGGACGACATTGCCTTGGAGTGGGTGGATCGCTTTGGCCCAGTTCCGCCGCCTGCCGCGGCGCTTCTTCAGGTGGCGCGAGTGCGTGCCGAGTGTGTGCGCACAGGAGTGACGAGCGTTACCGTCTTGAAGAACTCAACCATGGCCGGGCCGGGGCTCGTTGCGCATGTATCTCCGATCCGTCTGCCACAATCCAAACAGATGCGATTGGCTCGTCTCTACAAAGGGGCGGTGTATCGCGAGCAAGAGCAGGAGCTTCGACTTCCGGTGCGCGGTGGCGCTGGGATTGCAGAGGATTTGATCGCTGCGCTGGGCGAACTCGTACCCTCAGCTGAGGGGCTTGTGGGCTCTGGTTCTGCCTCACCCGGTCAGTCGGCATAGCATTCGCATCATGTCTCGGGTACGTACACCATTCTTATGTCTTCTCGCTCTGCCGATTTTGGCAGTTCTTGCTTCATGTGGCGTCACTGCAGACACCACCGCGGCGACAGTTGATGGCAAGACGGTCTCGACAGAAACGGTGAATGCTCTTGCTCGGGACGAGGTCTTTGGTGCCCCAGGGGCTTCGGCTGCAAATGACAGTGTGCTACCGGGGGAGCAGGCACGAGCAGCGCTGCTACTCGCAGTGCAAGCAACTGCATGGGCCAGTGAGTTGGAGCGGTTTGGTGTCTCGCTCTCGGCTCAGGCTAAGGATCAGGCAAATGAGCAGATCGATGCTCAACTCGGCCAGCAAGGGGCTCCGAGTCAGATCTCGGCTACGGCCCGAGCAGTACTCATAAAGTTTCTTGCTGCACAGACACTTCTTGGAGAGCGGTTTCAGTCCATCCAGGAATCAAGCACTGAAGATCTTCGTCTGCTCTACGACCGACTACCCATTGCCAGAGAACTGACCTGCATGACTGTTGCGTCAGTAGATCCTTCGGTACAGGGTGCGGTGCTCAAACAAATCGAGTCCGGTGCCTTACTCGAAGAGCTTCCGGGTGTGTTTCCGGAAGTAGATATTGTGGCAACTTCACGAGACTGCATTCCAACAGCGTTGCTCTCCGGACTCATTCAACAAGCCGTTCTAGGCGCAGAGTTAGGAGTAGCTACCGAACCAGTTACGGCAACCGATAGCCAAGGCAATCCGATTATCTATCTCATTCGCGTAGACGAGCGGAAGGTCGCATCATTTGAAGAAGCAGTGCCCGGTCTGTTGAAGCTCATCTCGCAGGGTCCGGACACGTGGGTGCAATTAGTGGTTGCGACTGCTCAGATCAATCCCCGGTATGGGTCTGGAGTTGGCTTTGGGCCGAGCGGTCAGGCCGCAGTTCTGCCGCCCCCCGCTCCCGAACTCCCCAGGGGCGGACTCCTTGATCCAGGAGTGATTCCGGCCACGAACACTCCGTGAGTTTGCCGCGAGTCCACGTCATTGGCCTTGGCCCAGCGGGGCCCGACCTGGTGACGGCAGGAGCGATGCAGCTCATCGCAACGATTCCTCGTCAGTTTCTGCGCACTGAGCGTCACCCCGCTGCGCAGGTTATGGCGCATGCACAGTGGTTCGACAGGCTGTACGAGTCTGCTGCATCCATGCCGCAGGTGTATCAGTCCATCTGCGAGGCGCTGGTGAGCGCTGCATGCGAGGAACACGATCTTGCAGTGCAGATTGGTGCCGTGGGAGAGGTCCTCTACGCAGTGCCTGGCTCGCCCGTGGTTGCCGAGCACACCGTGGAGTTGTTGTTGAGTGACCCGAGAGTTGAAGTTGTCATTCACCCAGCGCTGTCGTTTCTAGACCTCACGTGGGCACGTCTCGGCGTTGACCCTGTTGAGCTTGGAGTGCGCCTCATTGATGGCCATCGCTTTGCAGTTGAGGCAGCAGGGCAGCGAGGCCCGTTGCTCGTTGGGCAATGCGATAACTCGTTCACGCTGTCAGACATCAAGTTGTCCCTTGATGACCCGCCGAGCAGCCCGGTGGTCGTCTTGCAGCGCCTTGGCCTGCCAGATGAGAAGATTTTTTCTGTTGATTGGTCGGAACTCGACCGAGAGGTCATCCCAGATCACCTGACCTCAATCTGGATCCCTGAGTTTGCTGCCCCGGTTGCGGCTGAGTTCGTCAAATTGCAGGAACTTCTTCGACGGTTGCGCTCAGAAGACCCGTGGAAGGCCGAGCAGACCCATGATTCGCTCAAGCGTTATCTCTTAGAAGAGACCTACGAGGTTTTTGAGGCCATCGATTCCTACGATCCCGACTCCGGGTCGGGTGCTACAGAACTCTGTTCCGAACTTGGCGACTTGCTGTATCAGGTGGTCTTTCATTCTGCGATTGCTTCCGAGGCAGGCTGGTTCACTCTGTCAGACGTTGCACTGGCTATTCACGACAAGCTGTTGGCCCGCCACCAAGCTATTGAGCAGGCGCTAGGAGCGCAGCTTGGATCAGCCGATGTTGCGCAAGTTGTGGCACTTTGGGAATCCTCCAAGATGCAAGAGCAGGGCCGAGACTCTGCCCTTGATGAGATTCCTGCTGGGCTTCCAGCGCTCGCCCGCGCGCTCAAGGTTGCAAAACGCGCAACTGGCATTGAGGGCTATGTCGCTCCGCTGGATTCCGCTGAGCTGGATTTCTCTGAGTTGGGAACCGCTTTACTGAAGTTGGTTGATCTGGCGCAGCAGCGCGGCCTTGACCCTGAGGAAGCTCTTCGACAGGCCACCGATCTGCGCATCGAACAGCTTCGTACGGTCGAGCGAACAGGTTCTGAGAACCCCTAATCCTGTTGGGCCGTCATGGCGTGCCGGTAGCTCAACAAGGGGTCGAGTCGATTTGCCGCGTACAGTGTTCGGTCATGCCTGAACCGCTGAAGATTGCCCCCGCCACTGGCCGCCTTGGAATCCTGACCCCAGGAATGGGTGCCGTGGCCACAACGCTCTACGCCGGGGTGCTCGCCACCCGTAAGGGCTTGGCCGAACCAATTGGATCGCTCACCCAGATGGCGCATATTCGCCTCGGCGAGCGTGAAGACGGTCGCAATCCCATGATGAAGGACTTCGTTCCGCTTGCGGGCCTCGATGACATTGTTTTTGGTGGGTGGGATCCGATCTCACCGAACGCACTAGAAGCTGCTCGCACCTGCGGGGTTCTCGATGAGCGAGACCTAGCTCCGCTGTCGGCAGAACTAGAGGGTGTTGTGGCAATGCCAGCGGTGTTTGATCAGCGGTGGGTGCGCAACCTTGATGGGAAACGAGTTAAAACGGGGGATTCCAAATGGGATCTCACCCAGCAACTCATCGCCGATATTGAGAACTTCCGCATCGAAAACGGGTGTGATCGACTCGTCATGGTCTGGTGCGGGTCAACCGAGGCCTACCAGGAACCCACTGCAACGCATCAGAGCGTCGAAGCTTTCGAGGCAGGGCTGCGTGCAGACGACGAGAACATTTCTCCGAGTCAGATGTACGTCTATGCCGCACTGTCAAGTGGAGTGCCCTTCGCAAACGGTGCGCCGAACCTGAGCATCGATTTGCCCTGCATGGAGCAACTCGCAGCAACCCGTGGTGTGCCCATCACCGGCAAGGACTTCAAGACCGGGCAGACCCTGATGAAGACCATTCTGGCTCCTGGGTTCAAGGCACGCATGCTGGGGCTTCGTGGTTGGTACTCAACCAATATTCTGGGCAATCGCGACGGTGAGGTCCTTGATGACCCAGAGAACTTTAAGACCAAGGAAGTCTCCAAACTCGGCGTGCTTGACACCATTCTTCAACCCGAGGTGTATCCAAAGTTGTACGGAGACATCGCTCACGTGGTGCGCATCAATTACTACCCGCCGCGTGGGGACAACAAAGAAGGCTGGGATGCCATCGACATCTTTGGATGGATGGGATACCCCATGCAGATCAAAGTCGACTTCATGTGCCGCGATTCCATTTTGGCTGCGCCTTTGGTGCTCGACCTAGCGCTCTTTTTGGACCTAGCTCATCGCGCTGGGCAATCGGGGGTACAAGAGTGGTTGAGTTTCTATTGGAAAGCCCCACAGGCTAAGGGTGGGGTAAAGCCCGAACACGATATTTTTATTCAGCAGACCAAGCTGAAGAACACCCTGCGTGAGTGGATGGGTGAGCCCGCAGTGACCCACTCCGAGGCTGGCTAACCCCACCGCTTTGTCATGCGCCTGACCCTCTATGGAGGGTCCCTCGCATGACAGAGCGGGGTTTTGGCGCAAGACGAAACGGGTTTGGATTCTGGGACTTGTGTCACACTGTCAGCCGTGACTATGAATCCAACAGCACTGTCCGGTGGGGAAAGCCGACTCGAGATCGATCTGCTCGATGCGGAGTTTTATCAAGCCGATCCGCATCCTGCCTTCAGCTGGATGCGTGCCAACGAGCCCCTGTATCGCGACCACAAGAACTCACTCTGGGCGGTGACCCGACATGCAGATCTTGCCGAGGTTGAGCGCAACAGCGCTGTGTTTGTCTCTGGACGTGGCTACCGCTCCTGGTGGGCCCCTGAGGAGATCAATATCATCTCGATGGACGATCCAGGCCATCAGCAACAGCGGCGACTCGTAGCGAATCGGTTTACCCCGCGAGCAACACGCGAGCACGAGCCTTGGCTGCGCTCCAGAATCGACGAGTTGCTAGACGCTGTCGCTGCTGAGGGTGACGTAGAAATCATCGACGCCTTAGCGGCCCCTCTCCCGAGTCGACTGATTGCCATGCTGTTGGGCTTTCCCGAGGATCGCTGGCGTGATGTGAAGAACTGGTCCGAGGCCATCATGCGCTTTGATGCGGCTTCGCATGACATGGATGCCCTAGTGGGCTTGGGAACTGCAATAGCCGAATACGTAGAGTTGCTTGAGGAGCTAGTTCCTAAGCGCATTGAGTGCCCCGCTGATGACCTGATATCGGTCTGGGCGAATGCAGATATTGCTGGAGAGTCCGGATACTCAGACCGACGAATGCTGCACGAGACTGGACTTTTTATTGCAGGTGGTGCCGAAACAACTCGCACCGTGATTGCACATGGGCTGCGAGTTTTTTCTGATCACCCAGATCAGTGGGACCTCTTGGCTGACTCGCCGGAACTTATCCCAGGGGCAGTCGAGGAACTCATCCGCTGGGTGACACCGCTGAGTAATTTCTTTCGGACTGCCATTGAAGACACAACCGTCGGTGGCCGTCCGGTCGCTCAAGACGACCGTCTGATCCTTCTCTACCCCTCAGCGAACCGGGACGAACTAGTTTTTGCAGACCCGTTCCGCTTTGATGTCACCAGAGCGACGAATCCACATTTGGCTTTTGGCCACGGCACGCACTTCTGTTTGGGTGCCAACCTTGCACGCATCGAACTGCAGATTCTCTTCAGGGAACTCACCCGTCGCTTTGAAGTCCCCGAAGTGATCTCGGAACCTGTCATCGAGGCAAATATCTTTGCTCGAGCAGTCAGTTCCTTTCAGGTTCGCATGCGTGAGCGGGCCTGACCCCGCTTTGCTGACGGGATTCACCGGAACTCCCTGCAGTGGCACAAGAAAGTAGTGCCAATGCGCAAGAATAACGGACGGTGACCACCACTATTCAGACACCCGCGCCCACGCAGGGAGTACAGAAGCTCGGCTATCAGCCGGCGCTTGATGGTTTGCGCGCAATTTCTGTTTTAGCAGTGGTTTTTTATCATGCTGACTTCGTTCTGATCCCCGGAGGGTTTTTGGGGGTAGAGGTCTTCTTCGTGATCAGCGGCTTCTTGATCACCACGTTGC
>CANJEC010000117.1 GCA_947473395.1 Actinomycetota bacterium
ACACATCAACCCCGACACACCCAAATCCACCACCCGCGGACAAAAACTCACCCACTACGCCGCCGACGTCTACCTCGCCGGCCTCCTCACCAACCTCATCAGCGCATAACCCACACACAGGACCAACCCGCGACCCACTCGCGGAACCCGCCCGCGGAACCCACCCACAGTGCAGTTCGCTGCTCTCACCGAGGGGGGAGACGCATACTCAGCCGGTAGGGTAAACCTCTCAGCGCCCAAGAATTAGGGCTAACGAATCCGGGCACATGGCAGATGGCAGATAGCACCGGGCAGAGGGGATGTAGGGCGTGGCAGAAGAGACAGGCGAATCAGGCGCTCAGCCAGCAGTAGACCAATCTCCGCAGTTCATCTCGAATGCCGACAAACTTGGTTACTTCCCGCCGCTCGATGGACTCCGCGGCATCGCCATGGTGCTCGTCATCCTGACCCACGCCGCATTCAAGCCCTTTGCAGGCTTTGCCGCCAGCGTGGACGTGTTCTTTGTAGTGAGTGGATTCCTCATCACCACACTGCTGCTCGAAGAAGGCCGGCGATCGGGCAGGGTCAACCTCCGCCAGTTCTATTCCCGACGAGCCCTGCGACTCCTGCCCATGCTCTACATGGTGCTGATTCTGACTCTGCTTGCCTTCCTTGCAGTCCACTTGATGTTCGACGAGCGAGAGTTGCTCGATCGCGCCATTAGTGACGTTCTTGCAGGTGGCACCTACACCTACCACGTCGTGCACCCAGTTCATTCAGAACTTGTTGGCGGCGGAGAAGCGCCGATTCGACCCCTGATCCAACTCTGGTCGCTGTCAGTAGAGGAACACTTCTACCTGTTTGGCGTACTAATCATCCTGCTGATTATCCGGTTCAGAAAAACCAAAGCCCTTGTAGTTGGCTTTCTGGCCGCATGGCTACTCATCGGCATTGCTCGCTTTACCGGCCACGTAGGCCCCAGGTTTGCATGGTACCAACGGCCCGACGCTCTGCTCATTGGCGTGGCCATTGCATTCCTCAATGCGCACATGCCACGTAGTTGGTCGCCTCGAGTCTCAAGGATCATGGGCCACGTTGCTACTGCTGCCCTCGTCATCATGCTTGCAGTGGTTTTTTCGGGGACCTACCTTGCAAAGTTGGTCGGCCTGTACGTTCCCTTCTTAGTCCCGGAGGGCGGCTCTCTACATGACGGCCTGTATTGGGGTGAGTTTGGATTCACCATCGTCTCTGGATGCATGGCGATCCTGGTGCTCACCATCATCCGCTGCAGAGACCACTGGCTGGTTCCAATTCTTTCCTACAAGGCCTTCACTGCTGTCGGAGTCCGCAGCTACGGCCTGTACCTGATCCACGTTCCTCTAGGCGTGCTGCTGATCGAAACGGTTGGCAGAAAGTCAGAACTGCTGGCACTCATTCTTTATGTTCCGTTGCTTGCGCTCTGCACTGAGATTGCCCATCGCTGGGTAGAGAAACCCGCCATGAGACTGAAGACACGCATGGCAGCCCCCGGTGCTTCGGGCACGGCACAGCGAGACGCTGCAGCACAGCAAGACGCTGGGGCGCAGCGAGACACGACCCCGCTTGCGGAGTAGCCCGACTCGCCGCCTAGCAGAACAGCAACTTAGCTAGGTCTGCGGGCAGGTTCGCTCGCCAACCATTCGAGACATCCGATTGGCAAGGTCCACGAACGGTCCGGACCCTGCGACTACGTCCATATCTTCAATCACACAGGTGTGATCAATCGGGTAGACGTTCCACCCATTGCGCTCAATCGCTGCGTCCACCTTGGCATTCGGAGTCAGATAAATCACGAGCCAGACTTTGCCGTCCACCTGCGGGATCTCAATCACCTGTGCAGTATCTGGCAGGTCATTCAGGTCAGCGCTCGGATACAAGAAGGTCAGCTCAGACAAGCGGTACGAGTCCCGGCCGACCTTTGCCTCGGTTGCTCCGGGTTGAGCCAGCACCAGGTTTGCCCGCTCGTCAATCAAGTGCTGCACCGTCGCCATTCGCACATGACCGGGATAGTACGGATTGATTGCATAACCAGTCCGCGCCGTCACCGGATCAGTCAAACCCAACATGTCAATCGTGGGAAGGTCTGCAAAATACGGCAACACTCCAAGCGGCGCCACTGCCACCACTGGCTGGCCCGCAAGGTCTGGACCGCCCGGAAACTGCTGGGCCAAAAACTCGCCCTTGCCCTTCCATGAGGTGGTGGAGTCATTGGGCCAATGGCTCAGCTCGGTAAAGGTCAGCACGGGGTACGGAATGATGGTTGGCATCACCCGATGAATTCCCGAGAAGAACAACAGCACAACAATCAGCAGCACTTCTTTGCGCGGGCTCTTGTACTCATCAATCAAGTAGGCCGCAACCATGGCCAACACCGGCAGCACGGGCACCATAAATCGGTACTCCATAAAGTCACCGCCAACGGCGCAGATATAGAGGAACCAGACGGGTATCACCGCCATCACTTGGGCAACCCCCGGGATTGCAAAGAGCTGTTTGCGCTGACGACGGAACCGGCCAATCAACAAAAACGCCGCATACGAGACAAAGAACGCTGCGATGTAGAACAACCCGTACAGCGGAGGTACCAGCGGGTTCGCTGCAGACTTGGCGTAGAACGTATTGGGCAACAAGTTGCCGTAATACGAGAGCTTCCAGATAAACCATGGCAGCACCAACACTGCTGCGGGCACACCAATCTGCAGCGCAGCCACGGCCACGGCCTTCGTCGGCGCTGCTTCGCTGCCAGCGTCACGAGCACCAGCGTCACGAGCACCAGCGTCACGACGCCAGAGCGCAATCAGATACGCCAGTATCCAGACTGTGATGAGCACCACAGAATCCATCCGCGTGAGCACTGCAAGTCCTGCGCACAGACCAGCCCCCACGCGGCGCGCCGCTACCCCGCGCGCCGCTACCCCGCTCGCCGCTACCCCGCCAGTCGCAGCAGCAGTCACTGGCAACAACAGCGCCGCAACCGAGACCACCAGCAATGTTTGCTGCATGGTCTCGAGGCCGCCCGTGGCATAGGTCAAGAACGTCATATTCGCCAGCAGAGTCAGGGCAACCAGAAAGCCAAAAGATTGGCTACTGAACAACCGTCGAGCTAGTCGAAGCGTGACCGCAACAGTGGCCACCATGAGCGCAATACCAATGACTTGGCTAAAGATCGGCGAAGACCATCCCAGCTTCTCGGGGATGACGTGCATAAGCGTCCACAAGAAGTTTGTGTAACCCTCAACCCGCTCGCCAGGGTTAAAGACCAGACCGTTTCCTCGGGCTAGATTGCGTGCATAGCGATACGTAATAAACGCATCATCTTGCACAAAGCGAACAATCCAAGCAGCTACTGCCGCCAAGACATACAGCCCGATCTCGGCCTGCTTCCAGTGCCCCTCAAAGCGGCGATCCAGAACGTTCGAGACCCGCTTTACCCCACCAGTCACGCCGCTACTCTCAACGGCAAACACCGTCGGCCCGAGCAGCCGCAGCACTAGCAGCCGCCACAGAACTCGCCACCGACGGATCAAACACCGATGGGATGATGTGAGTCGGAGAGAGTTCCGCTTCACTCACCGCATCTGCAATCGCCCCGGCCGCAGCCAGCTTCATATTCTCGGTGATTTTGCGAGCACCAGCATCGAGTGCGCCGCGGAAGATTCCCGGGAATGCCAACACGTTGTTGATCTGATTCGGAAAGTCCGACCGTCCAGTGGCAATCACAGCGGCAACATCTTGGATGAGCTCCGGACGGATCTCTGGGTCGGGGTTGGCCATGGCAAACACGATCGGATCCTTGGCCATAGCAATCACATCTTCGCGAGTAATCAGGTCTGGCCCAGACAAACCAATAAAGACATCTGCCCCCGGCATCACTGAAGAGATCGTTCCAGAGAGACTCTCAAGGTTTGTGTTCTCTGCGAACCACTGCTTGGACTTGTTGAGTCCCTCACGACCGGTATGGACTGCGCCCTGGCGGTCACAACCAATCACGTTGCCGACACCGGCATTCAGCAAGATCTTCGATACTGCAACACCAGCAGCGCCCACTCCGGCAACCACAACCGTCACCTGTGACATGTCCTTGCCGACAATCTTGAGCGCGTTCTCCAACGCTGCAAGCGCAACGATTGCCGTTCCGTGCTGATCGTCATGGAACACCGGAATGTCCATCAGTTCAACAAGTCGCTCTTCAATTTCGAATGCGCCCGGTGCCGCAATATCTTCCAGATTGATCCCACCGAAGGTTGGACCCAAGCGCAGAACAGTCTCAACAATCTCGTCTGGATCAGTAGTTGCCAAACAGATTGGGAATGCGTCCACGCCGGCAAAATGCTTAAACAGCAGCGCCTTGCCCTCCATCACGGGCATTGCAGCCTCCGGCCCAATATCACCAAGGCCCAACACCGCAGTGCCGTCAGAGACAATGGCCACCGTGTTGCGCTTGATGGTGTAGCGATGCGCCATCTCTGGGTTCTTTGCAATCTCCATGCAGACACGGGCCACGCCTGGCGTATACGCCATCGAGAGATCCTCGATGTCTCGAACGGGCGCTAGGCCGAGCACCTCAATCTTGCCGCCCTCGTGCATGTGGAACGTACGGTCTTCAAACTCAAGGATCTCAATCCCGTCGATCCCCTCGACTGCGCCCCGAACCTGATCCTGATGGGCCTCACTGCGACAGTTCACCACGATGTCTTCGTCAAGGGTTGCGGTCTTGACTTCAAAGCCCCGCAAGCCAGAAATATTTCCGCCGACGTCACCAATAGCTACGGCTAGACGCCCCAGCATGCCTGGCTCATTCACCATGCGGACTCGGATGCGGACAGAAAATGCGGGAGTGGGAGTATCGGCCATAACGGCTCCTAACCTAATACCCGCGCGCCCGACTCACGTAGTACAGCCCAGAATTCCACCCCGACTAGGGCGCAGGGTCCCAAGCAGTCAGGTTGTATTTTGGAAACTCGCCGATGAAGAAAAACTCGTGCAGACCGTGACCAATTGCCCCAGTGGCAACGCCACCGATCTGTTCAAAGCGGCCGATCTGATCGACCAGCCCAAACAGACGGTCCTTATCTTTTTCGTAGTCGACTTGCTGGCCTTGGACCACAAGCTCGCCCTGATACATGCCATGTCGCCAGTCGGGCTCTAGGCCATATCCAGTCCCTAACATCAGCCAGCAGTCGAGCAGCGGGGTGACCTGAATCTCGAATGCCCCGCCGGGCGCATCCGGAAAACTTAGCGTTGAGGACTCGATATGCCGCGTGCCCGAAGTGACCACCGCTTGGTGTTCCGGGCGCCCCAGATACTCCGGGGCACGGTCTGGATCAGCCCAGATTCGCGTGGCCTCTTCTAGGACTCGAGTCCCGTCAGCATGCTCGTTGACCATGTACAAAATGGAGTGATCCTCGAACTGCATCGGCACGTAATTCCAAAACCCAACCATCTGCCCTTCGGTGCGGATGCCAGCAGGCTCTTCCTCACCCACTGGACGCACTCCCCAACTGCGGTCGCGAGTGCCCCACCACGAATCGGGAGTCACCTCAAAGGTGTGCTCCCCACTTGTGATCGTGCCAGACCAACGCCCCGTCTGAGCCAGCCGCGTGGTGTCGAACACAACTCGGCCGTGCGTGCGCACAAACTGCCGAGGTTCTTCATAGGCCGGCATTGCCCCAACCCAAGTCAGGTCGAAGGACAGATCAAACTCATTCGGCTCACAGACAATGCGCAACTCCTCAAGCGGGCGAATCACTTCTACCCGCAGCGGACCCACGCGGTTTTCCATGCGGTCGCCCAGCTCTCGCGAAGCGCGTACCACCCGGTGATCGGTCCCCGTCACGACCACAGCAAAGGAATCTTGAACGCCCAGATTGGGATACTGCCCCAGGCCAAAAATCAGGAAAGCCTTGCCATCATTTGAATGGCAGTTGAAGTAGTAGCGGTCATAGAAATTGCGATCACTCGTGGCTGAATGCCGAATGGTTTCAGCCACTTGATGAACGGGGTAGTCATCCCAAGATGACAGTGACCCATGCGATCGAGGAGCAACAAAGTCTCCATTGGTCGGGCTGTTGAGAGGGGGGGAACTCATAGGAAATCCTTTACTCAGTTATACGAACTACTACTCAGTGAAGTGAACAACTCCATGGCCAGAAACCACTGTGCCAATGCTGCGGGCGCGGTGACCGCTCGTGCGCAACACATCAATTGCCTTGTGGGCCACCTCGGCTGGAACCACTGCAACCATGCCGATGCCAAGGTTGAACACCTTGCGCATCTCATCATCTGAGACCGAGCCAATCTGTTGCATCTCAGTAAAGATTCTTGGCCACTCCCAAGACCCGGGGTCTACCTCGGCATCACAATGCGATCCGAGTACACGATTCAGGTTTCCGGGAATGCCCCCACCCGTAATGTGCGCCACTGCGTGAACCTCGACATGGTCAAGTAGTGATCGAATTGCGGGCGCATAAATCACCGAGGGGATCAAGAGTTCATCGCCCAC
>CANJEC010000118.1 GCA_947473395.1 Actinomycetota bacterium
AACTTCATTTGTCTGCACCTCGCAGTCAAGGCCTTCTGATAACTCTTGGCCGTGGGTTCGAACTAACTCGGACCACGCGGAGATCAACTCGCCATCCCTGCTCGGAACCTGACCGCCACAACTAGGCAACACACGCGCCCAACTTGGCGCAGCACCCCTCAATGCCAAGCGGTGCGCAGCGCCGAGCAGACGCAATGGCCCAGCTTGGCCAAATCGAAGCTCAGCTCGCGGCGCAATGACTTCCCAGGTTGGGCCGGATTGTGCAACCTCGATTGCAAGCAGACTCAGTAACCGCGCATACAGCGGTGACCCCAACTCCGCACAAGATTCTGCTTGCTGAGTACAACGCCCAGCCCAGTCGAGCGGACTGCTAGCAGCACTCATCTAACAGCACTCATCTAACAGCACTCACGCCAGAGTCACTCATGCCAGAGTCACTCACGCAATAGTAGAGAGTCGCAGATTGGGGTTCGCTCCCGTTGCAAGCGAAGAAGACCCGTGTAGTCGGTATTCGTACCAACCGGCAGAAGCGATCATTGCAGCGTTATCAGTGCACATGGACCTGCTTGGCAAGAACCCATGCAGACCATCCGTTGCGCAGGCACCAAGGAACTGCTCTCGCAGGAGCGAATTGGCTGCCACTCCCCCACCAATTGCCAGCGCAGTTGCGCCAACCTCGGCGGCAGCCCGACGCGCCTTTGTCACTAACACATCAACCACTGCTGCTTGAAAGCTGGCCGCCACATCGGCAGTTGAGACTTCGGGGTGCTTGCGCACGTAGTTCACCACCGAGGTCTTGAGCCCACTGAATGAAAAATCCAGCCCCTGATCCATCATGGATCGAGGAAAGGCAATGGCCTCTGGGTCTCCAGAGAGGGCCTCATGATCAATGGCTGGTCCACCTGGGTAACCGAGCCCCAAGAAGCGGGCGACCTTGTCGAAGGCTTCACCGGCAGCATCGTCGAGTGTTGAACCCAACAGCCGATAGCGACCGTGGCCTTCCATACAGACCAACATTGTGTGACCACCCGAGACCAGCAACACCACCAGCGGAAAGGTCAGTTCAGGGTCTTCAAGAAACGCTGCGTACAGGTGCGCCTCGAGATGGTTCACCGATATGAACGGCACATCCCAAGTCAGCGCAAGCGCTTTGGCAGCAGAAACGCCTACCAGCAGCGCGCCGATCAGCCCAGGGCCAGTGGTGGCCGCAACTGCATCGATCCGGCTTCCGTCTAGGCCTGCCTCGACGAGCGCTCGCGCAGTCACCGGAATGATGAGTTCGTTGTGCGCACGACTCGCAATCTCGGGGACAACCCCACCGAAGCGAGCATGAAGATCCACTTGTGAACTCACCACAGAGGACAACACATCGGTACCTCCGCGGACGCAGGCGGCCGCTGTTTCATCACAAGAGGTCTCAATGCCCAAGATGATCAACTCTGCATCGCTCATTCCGCGTCTCCTAGTCGGGCCTGGTCTCCTAGTCGAGCCTGCTGCTGCGAGGCACTCGCAATGCCGCTCAGCCTCTGGTTATAGCCATTGCTCTGCACATCGTGTGCCCACATGATCAGCGCATCCTCTCGAGGGTCCGAGTAGTACTTATGGCGAATGCCGCCGGGCGCAAAACCAAACCCCTGATACAACTTTTGAGCCGCTGCGTTACTGGCACGCACCTCGAGGGTGACCGCATCAAGCCCCTGCAGGACTGCTTGCCTCATGGTGCCCAGGAGCATCCGCTTTGCAATGCCTAAGCGCTGGTAGTCGGGGTGCACTGCAATGTTGGTGATGTGGCCTTCGTCCCCGGTGTACATCAGGCCGCTGAACCCAACAACAACATGGCGATCAAGCGCTACGAAGTAGGAGCGGCTCGTCGGCATTCGGAGTTCGCCCAAGAACAACCCCAGCGACCACGGGTGAGAGCTCGCCTGTTGCTCGATGGCCACCACTCCACG
This sequence comes from Actinomycetota bacterium, assembly GCA_947473395.1. GTDB lineage: Bacteria > Actinomycetota > Acidimicrobiia > Acidimicrobiales > Microtrichaceae > IMCC26207. The sequence continues at coordinate 1,953 of CANJEC010000118.1, forward strand.
CAGGTGACGACGCCTCATCGGCGAGATCGTGATGAGCGAACTAGAGACTGCGGAGTCTGGCGAACCTTTCAGGCTGACGCTCATGGCGCAGAGTCTCTTGTCGCCCAGTTAATTTCTGCGTCAGGCCGGCGAAGGTACATCGGCTGAATGGAATCAATCTGCTGAAAGTCCTCACGCAGTGCCCGAGCATGCGCTAGCTGCACCAGAGAAGCGGCCGAGGGAAAGCTGTTTCCTTGATCCACGATTTCTACTTTTGTGAGACCATCAAAGGCCTCACGGTAGCGATGGGCTCCGTCGCCAACTAGCAGCACCTCTTCGCTCAGCGCGAGCAACTCAGAGGCCAGATCGTCGGCACTGCCAACAGTTGGCTCAGAAATTCTCTGCACTCCGCCGGGCACTTGTCGATACAGCGCGTAATACAACTCATTTCGGCGAGCGTCGATCGCTGCAACAATCAGGCGCGACGTGAAGCGAACAGGGAAAGCCAACAAGTCCAGACTCGAAACACCAATCATGGGAACACGCAGCGCAAAGGCAACTGCCTTGGCTGTTGCAACTCCGACTCGCAACCCAGTGAACAACCCAGGCCCAATGTCGACTGCGACGAGGCCGATCTCTGAGAGCTCAATTTGGGCTTGCTCGCAGATGAACGCAATGGCAGGAGTCAGGTTCTCTGCATGGCGCTTTCCTTTGGCGGAATGCGCCGAGGCAAGTACCCCTTCGTGGCCACCGATTGCGCAGCCTGCTTGAACAGTGGCCGTCTCGATTCCCAGAATTAACATGGGCCCTCTCCTGTTGCTGCCTCGCCCGACAACGACTCGCCCGACAACGACTCGCCTGACAACGACTCACCCGACACAGACTCACCTGACAGAGACCAGGCACTCAGCGCCACGGTGAGTGCCCTCATCCGGGCTTGCCAACGCGAGCCAACTGGGCGCAACTCAAATAAGCGGTCCTCTTCGCTTTCGCCAAAGGTGATGCTCACCTCGAGGTAATCGCGTGGCAACGCTTGAGTAATTTTGTCGCCCCATTCAATGACTGTCACTGACTCATCGTCGAGCATTTCAGACAAGCCCAGATCTAGGGCCTCGTTCATGTGTTCCAACCGGTAGACATCTAGGTGGTACAAGTCCAAGCGCCCGGTGTAGCTCTGCACTAACGCAAAAGTCGGACTGGTTATCTGGTCATCTACCCCGAGGCCTCTTCCGAAGCCTTGGGTAAATGCCGTCTTCCCGGCACCAAGGTCACCAACGAGGAGCACCAGGTCACATGGGCGCGCAAGCTCGGCGATTGCAGCAGCAAGCTCTCGGGTCTGTTCCGGCGATGAGCTCCCTGCCTGAACTCGGCCAGAATTCCTTGGCGAGTTCATCTCAGCGTTTGTCGCGGGTTGAGAAACGGTTCACGCCTGCACACTATCTGTCTGCCCACTCTGGTACTCAACGACCCGTGTCACGAATGCGGTCCCGAGGACACGTATCGCCGCGGAATCCGAGTACTCAATCGACAGACCACCTCATAGGTAATCGTGCCAAGAAGATCGGCCCATTCCTGAGCAGGGATCTGCTCGGCTCCTTGTACTCCGAGCAACACAACCTCATCACCAACTCGCACCTCGGGCCCATTGGTGACCTCTACGATGAGTTGGTCCATGGTGACTACTCCCCGCATGGGGCGACGAACCCCACCGATAAGAACTTGCCCACCTACAAGGCCCAGCCTGCGATCAACACCATCTGCATAGCCCAGCGGAACAATCGCGACCCGGGCTTCTTCACGAAAGACGTGTTGCAGGCCATAGCTCACACCGCGGTTGGCCTCGACTGATTTCACCATCGAGACTTCGGCAGTCAGACGCAGGGCAGGTCGCAGTTTTGCAACCGAATCCAAGCTGATCGAGGGAGCCAACCCGTAGATTGCGATGCCGGAACGCACCAGGTCGAGATGGGCCCGAAGGTGACCGAGCACACCAGCGGAATTGGCTGCATGAACAAGACCGGGGTCAATCTGCTCGGCGTTGAGTTGCTCAAGGAAGAGCTCAAAGAGTTCAAGTTGTTGCGCAGTCTCTGAACGCTCAAGATCATCGGCAACTGCAAAGTGAGTAAAGGTTCCACCAATCTGCAATTCGCTCGCAGCATGGATGGAGCGGGCCAGGTCAATCGCATCCGAAGGATGCGCTCCCACCCGATGCATTCCTGTATCAACCTTGAGGTGAACCGACCAGGCACTTGGTCGGACCGTTGCGTTCTGGACTGCTTGCCGAGCGGCTCTCACACCCTCGGGCGTGTACACGGTTGGAGTCAACCCCAGAGCCAGCGCCTCTACCATGCAATCAGCAGGCGGTTCCGAGAGGAGCAAAATCGGAGCTTCGATCCCTGCTGCTCGCAACGAGGCCCCCTCTTCAACGAGCGCAACGGCAAGCCAGCTAGCTCCACCCTCTATGGCTGCTGTTGCAACCTGTACTGCGCCGTGGCCATATCCGTCGGCCTTGACAACTGCACAAAGTTGAGCCCCCGAAGAAGCCTCGAGGATTGCTCGAGCGTTTGCAGTTATTGCGCTGAGGTCAACCTCTATGGCGGCATGGCGTGGCACCAACCCAGAGTACGCGCTCTAGGTGCATAAGGTCAGACTCGTCCGCTTCAGCGGTTGCTCTGCCTGACACTGATTCCATGCCTCTGAGAGCAACCCAGCGATGTCCGAGGCCAGCAGGCCTCGCTCGGGTCCGAGCATCGAGGCTCGGCCATGAAGCTGCGCTGCCGAAGCCGCCGCCCGAAGCGGATCGGCACCTAGGGCTAGGTGCGCCGCTATCAGCCCCGTTAGAACATCGCCTGTCCCAGCAGTGGCGAGTCGTGAGTCCCCGGAACGCACCACTAGGCAACCAGTGCCCGTCTGTGTCACCACTGTGGCCTGGCCCTTCAGCAACACCACGGCCCCTGTGGCTGCGGCTAAGTCTCGGGCCGCCGCGATGCGGTCGGCACCTGGCCGATACCCCATGAGTTGTTCGAACTCCCCGTCATGGGGAGTAATGACCGTTGGGCACTTGCGCTGATTCAACAGCTCGCCGACTTGTGAGCCAAGCGCCCAGAGTGCATCCCCGTCGAGCACCACAGGCCGGTTGAGTTCGGAAACAAGTTCTCGTACCTGCACTCGGGTGCTCTCTGACCTGCCGAGACCCGGGCCAACTGCCACTACCTGAAACCGTTCAGCCTGCATCACCACTTCGCTTGCCCAAGACTGTGCGTCAAGGGGATACCCGACGGCTTCAATGGGCATGATCGGGGAGGTCCCGCCAGGGGTGGATAAGCGCAGGTATCCCGCGCCGCCGCGCAGGGCGGATGTGGCGGCAAGTTCAGCTGCCCCAGACATGCCCGGAGACCCCGCAATCAACCACACTGCATGGCTCCACTTGTGCGCCCTCGGCTCACGCTTCGGAACCCAACTGCGCAGATCGCTGTCCGTCACAAGGTGCGTGCTCGCAGCGCTGACATCTAGGCCAATATCAGCCACTAGAACCCGGCCGCTCACTTCTGGACCATTACCAAAGAGCAGCCCCGGCTTGAGCGCAGCAAAACTCAGCGTCTCGACAGCCGGCGCAACAGATCCCGATATCTCGCCAGTCAGACCATTCAGTCCAGAGCAGATATCCACTGCGAGGACAGGGCTATGAGTGCTAAAGCCTTGGTATGTTCCCCGAAACCCGGTGCCGAATCCTGCATCGATGACTAGATCGCATGAGGGCAGCGACTTCAGATCAGGTGACTGTTCAAGCACGGTCACCCGCACCCCGCTGCGGCGCAGCATCTGCGCTGCTACCCGGCCGTCTTGGCCATTATTCCCCGGTCCTGCAACCACCACCACGCGTCTGCCGTAGCTGCCTCCGAGCAGACGGAGCGCTGCTGTGGCCACTGCAAAGCCAGCCCGGTGCACCAGCACCTCAATGGGTTCGGGTGCAGCGGCATCCACTGCGGCCATCTCTGTCGGGGTCAGGATTGGAATCACCTCAACAGTCTTGCAGCGTGATCCCCGTGATGCGCTCTCAGTACAACTTAGAAACGCCGCTCCTCGGAATGCGGCATCTGCTGTGGCACCTACTGAGGATCAAGCAGCTAGCCCAAGCACGAGGGCTTGGGCCATCGCTGGGGTGTAAGTCATAGAGAGATGCCATGTATTCACGCCGACCTGTGCGGCGAGTAATGCTGCGCGGCCACTCAGGGTCAGCCCCCAAGGATTCTCGGTTGCGCGCCGAACCTCGATCTCGGTGAATGCCATGGAGTCGATCCCGCGGCCAAGGGCCTTCATCACCGACTCTTTCGCAGCAAAGAACATTGCAAGCTGGGCAACAGGCTCAACTTGCAATGCAGTCAGGCTGTGAGCAGATTCGTGCTCCTGAGTAGTAAAGAGCCTCTGTTGTAAAGAGGGTTGACGTGTCAGAGCAGCATCAAGGCGACTGATCTGGACTAGATCGATGCCCACCCCTCGTATCGACCCCAACGCCAGATCGAACTCTGCCAGATTAAGAACTG
>CANJEC010000119.1 GCA_947473395.1 Actinomycetota bacterium
ATCTGAGTGTCTCGATCAACCGGCTGGTCTTCGCCCGGTCGTCTATGCCCGCCCAACCACTCACCGGCACCTGCGTGAACAGCAGTTCTGTTCCTCCCTCCTACAAAGGCGATCCAAGTGTCTGTTACTTCTGACTCAAGCCAGCCTGCACCTTTTACAGCAGGGCCTCCCGCACGACTGCGGCGACACTTCACGGTGCCAGGTCGTTCGCCGTACGCAGATCTCGTCTGGCAGCGAAGAGATGCACGGCTCACCGACTATCGGGATGGGTCAGTCGCATTTGAGCAACTCGATGTTGAGTTCCCCGAAGGATGGTCGGCAACCGCATCAAATATCGTGGCTCAGAAATACTTTCGAGGGATATTGGGTTCCCCAGAACGAGAGGATTCCCTGCAGCAGGTTATTGACCGCGTCGCGGGGGCGCTCACTGCTTGGGGTGAGCGAGACGGGTACTTTTCCGACGAGGAGGAGTCCGATTGCTTCGCCCAAGAGCTTCGGTACCTACTGGCGCATCAGATGCTCTCGTTCAACTCTCCCGTCTGGTTCAACATCGGAGTTGCCGGAGTGGCCCAACAGGCCTCGGCATGTTTCATCCTTGACGTCGAAGACAACCTCCGTTCCATTCTGAATTGGTATTCCGAAGAGGGTGTCATCTTTAAAGGCGGGTCCGGTGCAGGCGCCAACCTCTCAAAGGTGCGCTCATCGCGTGAGCACCTCAGTGGCGGCGGAACTGCCTCGGGCCCGGTCAGCTTTATGCGCGGTGCGGATTCCTCCGCAGGAACAATCAAAAGCGGAGGAACCACCCGTCGCGCAGCCAAGATGGTGATTTTAGATATCGACCACCCTGACATCGAAGAGTTCATCTGGTGTAAAGCCAGAGAAGAGCGCAAGGCCCGCGTGCTCAGAGATGCTGGTTTCGATATGGATCTCGACGGCAAAGATTCAATCTCGCTGCAATACCAAAATGCGAACAACTCAGTCCGGCTCAGCGACGAATTTATGCACGCAGTCATTGCCGGCGAAGACTTCGATCTAGTCGCACGGTCCACCAACGAAGTCATTGAGCGTGTATCTGCACAAGAACTCATGCGCCATATCGCTCAGGCTGCTTGGGAATGCGCCGACCCGGGCGTGCAGTTCGGCAGCACCATCAACCGGTGGAACACCACGCCGAATGCAGGTGAGATTATGGCGAGCAACCCATGCTCGGAGCACCTTCGCCTGCCAAATAGTGCCTGCAATTTGGCCTCACTCAACCTCTTACGATTCCTCAACGAAGAGGGGAGTTTCGACATAGAAGCCTTTGAGCGCAGCGTTCGGATTGTGGTGACGGCACAAGACATTCTGGTGGGAGCCTCGGACTACCCGACGGAATCGATCGCCGAGATGACTGCAAAGTCGCGCGATATCGGAATTGGCTACACCAACCTTGGCGCATGCCTGATGGCGCTCGGCTACCCATACGACTCCGAACAGGGGCGGGCTTGGGCGGCATCAATTACTGCGCTGCTCACGGGAACTGCTGCAATCCGCTCAACTGAGCTAGCGCACTCGCTAGGCCCCGCACCACTATTTGCCGCTGATGCCGCAGGGTGGATCGGGGTCTACCGGATGCATTTAGGCGCGGCAACTCACATTGGCGCTGTAGATGTGCAACCCGAGCTGAATGAGCGAGTCGTTCAGGTTTGGGCCGAGGCGCTTGAGCGAGTGCAGCTAGTCGGCAGTCGCAATGCCGAACTCAGCGTGGCTGCACCGACTGGCACGATCAGTTTCATGATGGATGCCGATACAACAGGCATTGAGCCTGATCTAGGCCTTGTGAAATTCAAGAAACTCGTTGGTGGTGGCAGCCTGCAAATTGTCAATCAGACAGTTCCGCGAGCGCTGCGCCGCCTCGGGTACACAGCTGAGCAAGTCGCAGAAATTGTTGCGTACATAGCAGAGGAGCAGTCTGCCCTCGGCGCACCACACCTTCGGCCCGAGCACTTAGCCGTGTTTGCCTGTGCCATGGGAGACAACGTGATCGCTTACGGCGGACATCTGCGAATGATGGCAGCCATTCAGCCATTCTTCTCGGGCGCGATGTCCAAAACAGTCAACGTGCCAGCCGAGACCACCGTGGACGAGGTTGAACAACTCTTAATCGATGCCTGGCAGATGGGCATCAAATGCGTGGCTCTGTATCGGGATAACTGCAAGGTCGGACAGCCGCTCAGCACAGGAAAGCAGGCCATTGATCTGCCAGCCGAACTAGTCGCAGCAAAGCCCGTTCGCGAGAAGCTTCCACGATCGCGTTCCTCTCGAACCTTCGAATTCCGAGTGGCCGACTGCAAAGGGTTCGTCACTGTGGGGGAGTACGAGGACGGCCGACCGGGGGAACTGTTTATCCGGGTATCGAAACAGGGTTCTACGTTGGCGGGGATCATGGACGCCTTCGCAATCTCGGTCAGTCACGGGCTGCAATATGGGGTTCCGCTCAAGGCGTTTGTTCATGCATTCGTCGGCATGCGATTCGAGCCTGCGGGGATCACTGATGACCCAGAGGTCAGGTTGGCAAACAGCCTTATTGATTACCTGTTCCGCAGATTGGCACTGGACTACTTGAGCTACCCGGAACGCCTAGACCTTGGGGTGCTTGGCACGGACGAGCGACTGCAGCAGACTCTGCCTGGGGTAGAAGAGCATGCAGTCGGGTCTTCACAGGGCCTTGACCTGGCAAGTTCTGCCACCGAGGCCGATCGCAACTTCGTCGAGACCACGTCAGCGGAACCCTCAGTTTCTGATTCGCCTCTGGGTCAAGCAGTGGATGCCCCGCTCTGCATGCAGTGCGGTATTCAAATGACCCGGGCCGGTTCGTGTTACGTATGTAGCGCGTGCGGCAGCACCAGCGGCTGCTCCTAAAAGACGGGGATGACCAAACTATTAGTGTCCCCTTCAAGCTGAGGTGAGGGTAGGACGCTGTGGCTCTCTCCACTGAGCTCGGCCTAGCTCGGGGAGTCCTCGCAACACTCGTTGTTCTCTTGCTCTGCAAGGTGGGTGATGATGGCCTCGGCGATGTCTCCGAACAGATCAAGCTGTTCATCGGTCAGTGCATCAACAAAACTGCGCCGCACTTCCACAAGGTGTTTCGGTGCGGCAGCTTCGATCGCAGCAAGTCCAGCATCGGTGAGGACTACGTTGAACCCGCGAGCATCTCCTGGACAAGGCTGCCGTGAAATCAAGCCGCGTGTTTCCATCCGTGAAAGCTGATGTGAGAGTCGGCTGCGTTCCCATGCGAGTGCGCGACACAAGTCCCGAGATCGAATCGTTCTTTCGGGAGCCTCTGACACGTTGACAAGAATTTCAAACTCGGCCTCCGTCAGGAGGCATTCACTGCTCATGTGGCGCGCTAAGTGGCTGCCGAGGGAGATGCGCATGCTTTGGTATCCGCGCCAAGCTCGCGCTTCACGCTCGTTCAGCCAGTTAGGTTCCATTCCCCGAGCATAGGCTTTGTTGACATGTCAATACCGTTGGAGTACTATGTTGACATATCAACAAACCTTGAAAGGGAGCATCAATATGTCAGCTCAAGCCACCAAAGAACTACTCACGGCCGGTACATGGACGATCGACCAAACTCATTCGGAAGTTGGATTTACCGTTCGGCACCTTGGAATCTCAAAGGTGCGTGGGAGGTTCCAAACCTTCGCTGGCACGCTCAGCATCGGGGAAGATCAGCTTGCAAGTTCCGTGAGCGCGACGGTGGACCTGACCTCGATTGACACCAACAATAAGCAACGTGATGGCCACCTGCAGAGCGCTGACTTCTTCGGGGTTGACGAGAACCCAACAATGACGTTTGAGTCCACTGAGGTAACCGAGCACTCGCTTGGCGGCAACCTCTCTATCAACGGCGTGACCAAGCCTGTTGTGTTCGACCTTGAGTTTCATGGCGTCACCACCGATCCCTACGGGGCAACCCGTTCTGGGTTTAGCGCTGCAGGAGAAATCCTGCGTAGCGAGTTTGGAATCTCATTCAACGCTCCAGCCGGCCTCGATGGCATGCTCGTCAGCGACAAGGTGACTATCGAACTCGAAGTCGAAGCAGTTCCAGCGGAGTAACCCTCCGGTCTCGATCTCTGCCACTCCGCTAGCACCCGTGCTGCCGGGGTGGCAGACGAGGGCTTCTCGACTGGTTTGCGCACCGGGTACCGATCCTGAGCCATGATCTAGTGGTGAGCGATACGGAGAGTCCAAGGAGCACGCCCGAAGAAGGCGAAGGCGATTGGGGAGTTGACGCTGCACTCGGAGCGGCAACCCGTGCAGCGCGGGCTGCGACTGATGTCGCTTCGGTTGTGGGCTCATCTCTGCCTGCAAGATTGGCTGCGGCCGCGGCAAAGCGACTGACCGAACCGCTCGCCAAAGAAGGTCATGAGGTGCGCGAGCGTCTCGTGACTGATGCCGGCCCGGCTGCTCGAGATGCGATTCAGCGGGTGACGCCTGGAGTGATTGACGCAGTCAACATTAACGAAGTGCTCGCAGCGATCGACATGGATGCACTGCTTGACCGTATTGATATCGACCGCCTAGTCGGGCGGGTTGACGTGGGCGGGATTGTCGCCAAGGTCGACGTCAATGAGCTTGTGCAGGGAGTCGACGTTGATGGGATTGTCTCTCGAGTTGACGTTGCTGCAGTGGTTGAGCGCGTGGATGTTGATGCTCTGATCTCGAAGGTGAACCTTGACTCTCTGTTGGAGCGAATCGATATTGGGCTGCTGCTCGATCGGATTGACCTGAACCTGCTGCTCACCAAGATTGACTTGAATGAACTGCTCAAGAATGTCGACCTGAATGCGCTTCTCGAAAACGTCGACCTTGATGCCTTGCTCGACAGCGTGGATATGAACTCACTGGTCAACAAACTTGATATTGATTCGCTCGTTCGCAATACCGAGATCGGTAGCCTGATTGCGCAGTCAACTTCTGGCATCGCTGGCGAGGCGCTCGACGTGGTCAGAAGCCAAGGTGTGGGTCTTGATAACTTCTTGAATCGTTGGGCTAATCGCGTCCTGCGGCGTGATCCGATCGCATTACCCGCTGGGCCGCCATTACTAATTGAGTTAGCCCCATTGGCCCTTCCAAGTGGACAAAGTGACTCACAAAAGGCGCAGCCGTGACTGATATCTCGCAACGTGAACTCGGCGTAACGCAACAAGGCCACTACGCGGGAGCAGTCAGTCGTTTGGTGGCTTTCTGCTGTGATCAAGCCATAGCGACCATCTGTTTTTCTATTGCAACGGCCTCGCTGACCTACATCATCGTGGTTATTACCCCAGACAACTACCAGCTTCAGATTCCATCACCACTGTTAAGCGGTTTCTACGTGTTTTGGCTGTTCACCTATTACGCCTACCCGTGGTCCACGAGTGGTAAGACCGCTGGCATGGCCATCCTTGGACTGCGCGTGGTTCAACGCGATGGCTCGCAGACGTCACTTCGCTGCGGAATCCTTCGCACAATCATGTTCCCCTTGGGATTCATCACCCTTGGACTTGGATTCCTTGGCATCATCACGAATCGAGAGCATCAGGCTCTCTATGACCGAATTGCTAAGACAACGGTGGTCTATGACTGGGATGCGCGAGGCGCCCGTTTGCGCTTTCTGGCCCGTAGTGCAGCACCATCAAGTCCGGACTATCTGGCATCTCAAGCCATGGAAGGTCCAACCGAGCCCGTTTGATGCAGTGACATAAGTCACATTGCTTGACCTCGCCTAGGGGAAAACCGGAACAATCTGCACGTTCGGTAGTGAGGGCCGCACTCAGAGCGGAGATGCCCTCACCTAGAGCGTGGGATCTGGCTACGCAGCGTCAACCTACCCACGAGTGGGTCTGTTGACTCATTGTTGCCCTTGACTTGAGTCACCACCATAGTGATGTGGAAGTTGACGGAATTATCAAAATGTTTCTAACGGAAATCCAGGCGGGGTCATTTAACGTGGCTGCCTTGTTTGCTGACGAGTCTGGTTGTGACTGGGCCTACTCAATTGGCCTTGAACACAATTTCAATCACCCGGAGCTACTCGTGGTGGGCCTAGAGGCCACTATTGCCGGTGCGGTAATCGAACTGCTCGGAGACGAGATTGCCGCAGGCCGACACCTAGGCGCAGGAGAAGTCGTCAGACTTGCTGGGGGAATGAACCTACAGGTGAGAGATGTGGATCCCCTCTGGCTCGCACGCGGCGACTGGTTTGTACTCGGTCGCGCAGTCATGGAGACCTGGGGGCAGCGGTGGCCTGAGACGCTGCAACTGGTGTGGTCTGACGGACAGGGAGAGTTCCCAGACTTACCCGGTGACCCAGCGTGGTCTCTCAAGCAGCCCTTATTGATGCATAACTAGCCGCTTTGCTGAGGCAGAAATACTGTCC
>CANJEC010000120.1 GCA_947473395.1 Actinomycetota bacterium
GCCGCTGCTGTCTCGACTGCTGCAGTGGCAGCAGACCGAGCGCTCAATAGCTTGCGCGCTGCAGCGAAACACGCTGGCGAATCAACTGCGAAGCACCGTATCGAGCGCTCAGTCCGCATAGCTGAATCAGTGGTGGATGACACGCAGTCACTCCTCGGCAAGCTTGGTAAGGGAACCGTGCTGTGGGTTGAGCCCGCACGCAATTATCGCCATGTCCTACGGCTGACTCGAATCGATGTCGCCGACACTCTGCGCACCCAGGCTTGGGCAGAGAAGGACCTCACCGTTATCTGCTGCTCGGCCACTTTGGACTCCGGAACCGCTACTCGACTCGGCCTGCAAGCCGAGTACTTGTCCGTGCCTTCGCCATTCAATTTTCGAGATCAAGCAGTGCTCTTTGTTCCAAAGATTCACCGGCCAACGCATCCGGATTGGGCAGAGGAAGTCGCCCAAGAAGTTGAACATGTTATTCGGGCGCTGTCGGGCCGAACGCTTGCACTGTTCACCTCAAACAGGATGCTGCGTGCCACCGTAGAGCTGTGTCGTGATCGACTCGAGGGCTTTACCTTGCTCGCTCAAGGGGACGCCCCAAACCCGGTGTTGCAAGATCAGTTTCTTAATGATGAGCATGCAAGCCTGTTTGCGACAGCTAGTTTCTGGACTGGAATCTCGAGTCCCGGCACAACCTGTTCAGCAGTGATTCTGGACAAGATTCCGTTCCCCGTGCCCACGGATCCCATTGTGCAGGCTCGCTGCGAAGTGGTCGGAGATGCAGCCTTTATGGAGGTCTCGGTCCCGGCAGCCGGCATGCAATTGGCTCAGGGAGTTGGAAGACTCATCAGAACTGCGACAGATCGCGGTGTCGTGGTGGTCTGTGACCCTCGTCTTGCAGAGGCGCAGTATCGCAACCGGATCCTTGATCTGCTCCCACCCATGCGACGCGTCAGGAATCGCGAATTTCTAGATCAGTTCATTCGAGATCTAGAACTGGACTAGCGGTGCGACTCAACCAGTCGCGCTGGTCTGGGTGAGCCAGGCGGTGTTTGTATTTCACGGTGTAGTCAGGCCAGTTGTTGGTGACGCGGCCACTGGAGTTCTTGTACCAACTGCTGCAGTCCTCGTCCCAGACAGTCTGAGCAGTGGCCTCAGAAATCTCTGTATCGAATGCCTGCATTGACCGCTCGCGAACCTCGACCGAGCAAACCCCCTTCAGGACAAAATCATCGATCAACTGACGGATGTACCCAACCTGTTGCTCGATCATGAAGAGAATCGAATTGTGCCCAAGGTTGGTATTCGGGCCGTACAGGATGAAGAAATTTGGAAACCCGCCAACTGCTAGTCCAAGGAATGCCCGAGCGCCGTCTTTCCAGACTTCGTTCAGGTCTTGGCCATCTCTGCCTGTGATTCGCATCGGAGCTAGGAATTCGGTTGCCTGAAACCCGGTACCAAAGATGATGGTGTCTGCTGGAATCTCTTCCCCGGATTCGGTCACAACTGCTGTCTTGGTGATTGCAGCAATCCCTTCGGTAACGACTCGGGTAGTTGGCTTCAGCAGCGTTGGGTACCAGTCATTGGCAATCAGGATTCGCCTGCAGCCTGGGGTGTACTCAGGGACGATTGCCTCCACGGGAAGCTGCGGACTTGCCAACTGCGATACCTGCTCGCGGAACTTCTTCTGCAGAACTGCTCCGAGCCGACTGCCCTTCTTCATCAGCCGAAACCGAAACTCGAACCGCCAGTAGATAGAGCTTCGATAAGCCTGACGCAGACCAGGAATATGCCTGAGCGCCCAGAGTTCCCAGCGCTTGAAGGCTCGATCCGGCTTGGGTGCCACGTAGTTGACGCTGCGTTGGAACAGGGTGACCGATGCTGCACTGGCTGCCACCTGAGGAACAAACTGAATGGCACTCGCTCCAATACCGATCACAGCGATTCGCTCACCGCTCAGGTCGTGCTCATGGTCCCAAGCTGCCGAGTGGAACTTGGCTCCTGTGAAGCTCTCAAGTCCGGGAATCTCTGGAATGTATGGCCGGTTGAGTTGGCCCAATCCCGTGATAACAATCTCGGCTTCAAGTTGTTCTGTCGGCCCCGACTCGCCCCCCGCCGCAACATGTCCAACAGCCCCAGAATTGGTGTTGCCTCGCTGAAGATCAAGGCTCCAGAGGCTGCGCTCTTCGATCCAAGTCGCTGCCGTGATCTCTGTAGCGAACTCAATATGTGACTCCAGATTGTGCTGGGCCACCAGTGTTTCGAGATAGTCAAGAATCTCGGGCTGTTCAGGGAACTTGCGCGTCCAGTCGACCTTGGGCGCAAAGGAAAAGCTGTACAAGTGGGAGGGAACATCGCATGCAGCACCGGGATAGGTGTTGTCACGCCAGGTGCCACCGACCCGATCAGCCTTCTCATAGAGCGTGAACGAGGTGATCCCCTGCTCAAGAAGCTGAAGCGCCATGCAGATTCCGGCAGCGCCAGCGCCCACTATGGCTATCCGAGGTGTGGGCACTCCTTCAGCGATTCGGCGCCGCACCTCTGCATCTTGAGCCCTTCCTGCCGAGGTGGAACTCTGTTCGTGAGAGGTGGGGTCAACAAGGTTGTGTAGATGGGAACCGAGATGAAGTGCCATGAATCTCACAGGCTATGTCCCCTGAACCACCAGCGTGCCCATAAACTTTGGCCTTGGCCCAACTACTTGAGGTCACACCGACTGCAAGAGACAGACCCAGAATCGAGATGACGCTGACATGAGCGCAATTGAGCTAACCGAATCAGTTTTTGAACAAACAGTGACGGCCAAAGGGATTGTTCTGGTGGATTTTTGGGCCTCATGGTGTGGGCCCTGCCGTGCCTTTGCACCTGTGTTTGAGGAGGCCGCAGTTGAGCACCCAGAAATCACATTCGCAAAGGTGGATACCGAGGCCGAGCAACAATTGGCAGGCGGGCTCGGGATTCAGTCAATTCCAACTCTCATGATGTTCCGCGATGGGATACTCATGTATTCGCAACCGGGAGCCCTGTCGAAGGACGTGCTGGCCGACTTGATTGCACAAATAGAAGGTTTGGATATGGACAAGGTTCGAGCCGAGCTTGCAGAACAAGAGGCTGAGGCAGCCGAGTAAGAGCTGAGGTGGCGCAGTAAGAATCGGCTAGGTCGAGTCTTGATCAGCCTGAGAGCTAGACGGCTCGCACTACTTCTTCGTGGGAAGTTCGTCCGAAGCAAGAGTTGAACTCGGTGCCGAGGACACAGCGGTTGTCTTGGGGCCTTCGATGTTGAGGTGCGGCAACCAAGAGAGCCAGCTCGGAAAGTACCAAGCCTTTGCGCCAAAGAGTTCCATGACTGCAGGAACAAGAATCATGCGAACAATGGTTGAGTCAATGAGTACGGCGACCGCCATGCCAAAACCGATCAACTTGACGGTGGGGCTAGGACTGGCGACGAACGAGAAAAACACCGCCATCATGATCAGGGCTGCGGTGGTGATCACCCTGGCTGTTGTGGCAACTCCGAGTATCACTGATTGCCGAGGGTCATGCGTGGTATCCCAGATCTCCTTCATGCGGCTCATCAGGAACACCTCGTAGTCCATGGACAGACCGAACAGAATGACAAACATGACGAGCGGGACAAACGAGACAATTGGAATGGTCTCTGTCAGGCCGACAATCTGCCGGGCCCATCCCCACTGAAAGACCATCACAACTACTCCATACGCAGCAGCAATCGAGATCAGGTTCATGATTGCTGCCTTCAGCGGAACGAGAATGGACCGGAATACAAGCATCAACAGGATGAATGCTCCGAGTACCACAGCCCCAATCACGATTGGCAGATACTTTTGCACCAGATCTGTTAGGTCAATCAAAGTTGCAGTGCTGCCGCCGACGTGGGCATCGAGCGAAGTTCCTCGAGTTGCCGTCTCTAGTGAAGCTCTCAGTCGCTCAACTAGGGCCTTTGTCTCTGGGGCATCAGGACCAGTAGTAGGAGTGATCTGATAGATCACGGCAGTGGTCTTATCTGCCGCATTCGGGATGGGACCGAGCGAATACTGCACCCCCTCAATGGTGCCTGCTGGCTGTTCGGCCGCGAGCGCCTTGCTCACTGGGGTGAGTTCTTTGAGCGCATCAAGGTATGCCAAGGGTTTGTCTGGGTTGAGGCCAACAGCCACGAGTAGCGGAGCGTTCACTCCCTCACCAAAGCCGTCCTTCATCAGGTCGTACGCAACGCGCTGCGAAAGCGACTTTGGCTCTGAGCCGTCATCCGGCATGCCGAATTGAATCTTCAAAAAGGGAGCTGCCAAAAGCAGCAGGATTACTGAACCCGCAATCAGACTCAGCCAAGGCTTCCGCGACATTGTGGTCGCGAATCGGCCCCAAAAACTTCTTGCTGGGTCCTCCGGCTCATCCTTCCTGCCGGGAAGCAGGATGGCGTCGATTCTTGACCCAGCAAACCCTAACCAAGCGGGTAGCAAGGTCATGGCAGCGAACAGCATGACTGTGACACCAAGTGCGGCTGCTAAGCCCAGGGTTTGAACAAGTGGGATAGGAACGAGCAGCAAACCCAGAAGTGCCACCACGACCGTGACGCCGGCAAATAATGCGGCGTTACCAGCAGTCTGAAGTGCGTGACCGACTGCCGAAACTGGCTCCTCCCCAGCCTCGATGAACTCCCGATACCGAGTAACGATGAGGAGCGAATAGTCCAAACCGACGCCCAGACTGATCATCAGCGCAACCGGAGGTGCAGCCGAAGAGACCGTGGTGAAATTAGCGAGGATGAAGACCACACCGCTAGCTGTGACTGCACCAAACAGCGCAGTGGCAATAGGGATTGCCATACCCCAAAGCGAGCCGAACGCAAACAGGAGCAGCAGAGCGCCTAGTAGAAGGCCAATCTCATCGGCGTGATTTGCAAAGGCGCTGATCGGCACACTCCACGTGTCTGCAACTGCCCCACCGACTGCGACTGTCAGGCCAGCAGAGCGAGCCTGTTGAACCGCATTGTTCACCTGTGAGTACGGGTTGGGGTAATCAGCAGCCTTGGTATCCGCACTCACGGGATACGAGTTCAACAAGTCCAGTACGGACTTGTTGAAGGTGACTGTTGAGTAGGCAATTGCCCCGCTCTTACTCAAAGCGGAAGGAATGTTCTTGGCTAGTTCTTCGACTGCAGCGGCCTCGTCTGGTGGCAGCTTGCCAACAATCTGCTGTAAAGAGTCTGCCCCTGTGGTGGAGACCGGGTTAGATACCGAACTCACACCTTTGACCTCTTCTAACTGAGCAACGGCGGCGTTAACCTGAGCAGTGTTAGCTGAATCAGTGAGGAGCGTGCCCTTAGGCGCTGCAAACACCACCGTCGCAGTTGCTGCGTTCTGGGAGCCAAACCGCTGGTCGAGCAGGTCGTAGGCCGCCTGTGAATCAGAGTTTGGAATTCGAAAATTGTCCGAAATGCTCTTCTTGTAGATTCCACCGACATACCCCGCGGCAACAATGATGATGATCCATGCGAGCAGCACCAGTCGGTGATGCCTGGCCATAAATCTTCCGACTCTGCCCAGCAGCGGCGGCCTGTCCGTGGGCTGCAGATCGGGAGTTTCGGTGCGGGATGCCATGAAATCAGGCTACCGGTGGGCGCTCAGGACTGGCGTGATCCGCTCCAGAGCGGCTCATGAGTCCGTACCCGTGAGTCGCCACTAATAAGTCAGAACTGATGAGTCAGAACTGATGAGTCAGAACTGATTAGTCAACACTGAGGAGTGCGAAGAGCTCGGTCTTTCGATCTTCGAAGTCCTCAAAGGTGATCTCTTCATCCTCAAATTGCTGATGCAGATCGGCCACCATCTTGAGCAGCTGATCTGGTGGGATCTCATCGCCCTCAGCGAACGACGAGAGTTCAATCATCTCGTCATCCTCATCGCGGGTCAGGGCATCTTCTGGACTCTTGTCGAGTCGCTTATCCCTCTTTGCTGATGCCTTGGCCTTTTTGGCCCGGTCACGTTGCAGCTTCTCAAAACTTGTTCGACTCGCACCCATGGTGCTCCTTCGTCCGGCGCCGGCACAACAGGGGTTGCTACCGGGAATGGTAAATACCGAGAACTACATTTTGCCACGCTACCCAGAGAGAATTGCATCATGGGCACCACAGACTGAGCGTCCTCTCGGCTGAGACGGACTCCTGAACTAGGGCGATCCCAGCGAGGTGGCGATCGAAAGCTGTTTCAGGGCATAAGAAAGCCGCCGGCTAGCAGCCGGCGGCCCCCAAA
>CANJEC010000121.1 GCA_947473395.1 Actinomycetota bacterium
CTGAGATGCAGACGATTTCCGAGGGCCATTCGGTGTCCTATGCGCGATTCCCGTTTGCAGGGGAGTGGACGGTGCTCGTGACTGCTCGCCTGAGCAAGTTCGAGGCGATCTCGGCTGTCTTCACTGTTCCTATTGGCACCCGCTAAAGCCGCCTGATCGCCGAATCAGCACCCCAACTCGGATGATTATGGTCGATAGTCGACCAGAAACGTCCGAGTTGCGGCGAGTCGGCTTGGACTTGAGTCAGAAGTTGTCGGCAATTTCGATCTCGCCTGCTGCGATCGCCTCTGTGAAGCGTTCGTAGTCAGCCTCAATCTGTGCGCCATAGCTGACGGCGTATGCCTCCATTGCCTCATCGAAACGCTCTGATTTGCCAAGGTAGCCAGCAATAGCGATTGGGTCTGCCGAGCGTGCATGAGCACGGGCCAGGGTGCGGCCGCAGAGGTCCGCATAGGCAATGAGCCCAGCGGAAGGAAGTGCGTCGATGTCTACGCTGCCCTTCATGTCTTTCAATTGCCGGATGTAATAGAACTTGCCGGCTGGTCCTCTCGTCCAGCCGAGGAAGATATCGCTCGCGGCTTGCATCTTTCGTTGACCAACCACGGCGCGCTCGCCCTGATGGGCAAATTCGCTGGGGCCTGCGTAGGGGGCAAGAACCGAGTCCTCGGCCTCTTTAATCTGCAGAAACAGCACGTCGTCTTCGTCCCTGCCGTGCATCAGGACAATCAAGCACCGAGTCCCGACGCTTCCGACTCCGACCACTTTGATTGCCAACTCGATCTGGCGGAACCGGTGCAGGAGTTGACGATGATCTGGGTCAAGGCTCTCGGCGTACAACTCCAAGGCTTCCTCAGTGATTTTTTGCCATTCGGGTGCGTCAAGCGGTGTGAGTAGCGGTGGCTGATGCAAGATGCGTCGTTCGCCATTGACCATTTCGGTGAGTTTGGTCAGTACTTGAGCCGAGGTGCGGTGCTTAGCCTTTTCAAGAGACTTGGCAAGCTTCTTTGGAGAGACGATTCCTGCAAATTCCTGTAGGGCCTCGCCCAGTTCAATGTGTTCGTACCAAATGTCTAGAACATCGGCCTCTGCCAGTCGCAGCATGTTTTCCCGATAAGTCTGAGCTGCCTTGTTGGCTGCGGCGCGGCCGGCTTTCTCACCCTGACCCGAGGTTCGGGCCGCAATGAGGAAACTGGTAACAAGGCGCTTGACATCCCACTCGAATGGGCCTGGAAGGGTCTCGTCGAAGTCATTCAGGTCGAAGACCACATTGCGTTCGGGTGTGCCATATGCACCAAAGTTGCAGAGGTGAGCATCGCCGCAGAGCTGGGTGCGCAGCGAGGTTGACGTGCCACTCCCGAGGTCCCGCGCCATGACCACAGGCGATCCCCGAAGATAGGTGAAGGGCGAGACTGACATGCGACCGTTGCGTACGGGCACCAACTCTGGGATACGTGTTCTGTTTTGCTCAATGAGTTGTTGCACTGGGTCTGGTCGGTCAGCTGGGGCGTTCCACTCGCCGAGGGTTTCGCGAGGAACGGTCTTGCGGACGAGTTCACCGATCACCATGCGTTGAGCGGGCGTGGTAGTGGTCGGGTCGGGCTCAATGTAGGTCTTGCCATCCCAATCGTCGTTTGGTTGGTTTGGCATTCTGAGCGGGGGCGTTCCAGAAGCGATCCGCTCTGTCTCGGCTAGAGCGGCCTTGAGCAGCTCAGCCGATTCATTTGCATGTGGGAACGGGTCGTCTTTGGTCATCAAGCGCTTCTTCCGATAGTCATCTAGTGCTGCACAATCCAAGCCAGCAAGTAGCCAAGGCTATTGGATGAACAGTGCATTAACACAGGGGCCATCAGGCTGCCGGACCGATTGCGCAGCCATGAGAGCCCCATACCCGCTGCGCCGGTACCGATTACGCCTGCCGCAATCGCTGCCGCTTGGCCAAGCGTGCCGGGGAGTAGGTCTCTAAAGACTGGGTTCACTGTACTGACATTCCAAGATGGCAAGACATGCCAAAAGCCAAAGAGGAGGGCAGCTACAAGGTCGGCACGCAGGGGCCCGTTGGCGTGGTGAGTGAAGCGTTTGCGAAACATCGCAGGGAGTACTCCACGGAATGCAATCTCTTCCATCAGCACGGTTCCAAGCGGCACCATAATGAGGGTTTCCCAAGCTAGGGCCCCCAAAGAAATGTCTGCTCGGCTGTCTTGAAAAAGACCATTGGTGAACGGAATCGCAAGTCCAATGAGGTAGATGCTCAACAGGACTGCGGACGCACCGCCGCCCCATCGCAAACCACTCTGAACCTTTCTTGGCTCTAGGCCGAGGTCATCGGCAGAGCGCCCATCCCAGCGAACGGCGATGAGGAGTAGCAGCGCCGCCACGGTTAGGTTCCACGGCACATATGCCCAAGACGGGAGGACCTCGTTGGCCATCACGTTGGATACCAGCAGTGTTGTTAGGACTGCGAAGAGCGTCCAACCTGGGTGAGGGTGACTCAACTCTGAAGCAGTCTCGAGGCTGTTGAGATTTGCCTTACTGGTCTTTGGCGCCGAGGGGGTGCTGGCCTCGTTCGATTCAGTCACGCGCCTACGTTACCTCTGCGCATGCACAGTGCATCTAGCCAGCGAGTTGGGCGGTTGCGGCATGGTGCAGGACAAGTTCTGCAGCGGCGCTACCGCACATTCCGTGCACTCCACCACCGGGCGGAGTTGAAGAGGAGCAGAGGTAGACCCCCTTCATCGGGGTTGCCCACGGGTGAACTGATGCAACCGGGCGAGCAACAAACTGCCGCAGGTCTGAAACCCCACCGGTGATATCACCACCGATGTAGTTAGCGTTATGTGCTTGCATCGCTGCAGGCCCCATGGCGTGTCTGGCCAAGATCAGGTCTCGAAACCCTGGGGCGAACCGCTCAATCTGGGCTTCGATCCGACTCGTCATATCCACATCTGAGCCATGAGGCACATGGCAGTAGGCCCAGAACGTGTGCTTGCCCTTTGGCGCTCGGCTGGGATCAAAAAGTGAAGGCTGGGCTGCTAAAAGGAAAGGCCGCTCGGAAATTCGTCCTTGAGTTGCTGCGAGTTCAGACTCTCGTACCTCATCGAGGGTGCCGCCAATATGCACAGTTGCTGCTCGAGCAACCTGCGGATCTTTCCAAGGGACTGGGCCATCGAGGGCCCAGTCCAGTTTGAACACTCCTGGGCCGTAGCGAAACTTTTGCAGGGCTCGTCGGTAACGCGCCGGCATCTGCTCACCCGCCAGTGCCACAAGCTGGATAGGGGTGACATCGCACAGCACTGCTCGAGCGGGCGGGAGTTGTCGCAGTGAGGTCACGCGTTCTGCGCAGCGAAGCTCACCACCAGCTTGGATGAACAACTTGGCGAGCGCATCAGTAATTGTCTGAGAACCGCCCTGAGCTAACGGCCAACCGACACTATGCCCCAAGGTTCCAAGCAGCATTCCCACCCCTGCAGTAGCCGCAGCAGAAAGAGGCAGTACTGAATGCGCTGAGAGACCGGCGAGCAGTGCAGGGCCGAGCTCGCCGCGGAATTGTGAGCGGCTCAGCGACTCCGCTGAGCGCACAGCATGTCGAGCAAAGCGAGCTAGCGCGATTGGATGGGCGGGAGGAATGGTGAGAGGAGCAAGAACTGAATCAGTCAGCGAGAACCCAGCCTCAACCCCAGGACCAAAGAGTCGAGTCCAAGCTTTGCCATCAACACCAAGTCCCGCTGCAGTTGCGCTGACCGAGCGCTCCAGCATCACGGCCTGTTCTGGTCTCAGCGTGTGAGCTAAGGGTGCATCGGGTTGAATCCACGTCACTCCAGCAGATTCCAAACCCAGGTTTCGAAGTGCAGGTGATGCCAATCCAAGTGGGTGGATGGCGGAACACACATCGTGAGCAAACCCCGCAAGGGTCAGTTCCTCGGTTCGTGCTCCGCCGCCCGGTTGCTCGTTTGCCTCATAGAGCACGACCCGCCAGCCGGCACGGGCCAGTGTAAGAGCAGCTACAAGACCGTTTGGTCCTGCGCCTACGACCACTGCGTCCCAGGATTCGCTCACCCTGACACCCTAGGTGGGTGAGCGTGATCCGCCTGTTCGGTTAGGCCCCGGCTAGAGCCTTGGAGAAGGCTCCCGCCGGAGCAGCCACACTGGAGCAGTTGTTTTGTGCTCGGGTGTTTGGGCCCTCTGGACATGGCTGGTCACGACTCGCAGACCAGATGGCAATTCTGGCTAGACCAAGAGTTGTTGCTTGGCTTCGAACATATGCCGCATCGCTCAGAGTAAATATCTCTCCGAGGATGTCATTCTGACCAATCATGGGGATCACTCCGACTAGCGCATAGCGCTGAGCCGAACTGAGCGTGGGGTACAGGGGTGCGATCTGATTATGAGTTGAGGTGGCGGCTTCGATGGCCCAAATTCCCATCTTGCCCTGAGCGGAACCTAGGCCGTAATCCATGGTCATGATGTCAATTGAAGAGAGCACTACCCCGGCATTGACTGCGGAACGAACTACGGCGAGACCATCCGGAGTCAGGCCGTAGGGCATGACCGGCAGGGTGAGGGTGACGTCAAGCTTGCGGTTTGCTGCTCGTGCTCGCTGCTGCAGGATGGCAATAGCTGCGGAGCGTCGCTGAACGGAAGCTGCATCGTTTGTGGCTGCGCCTTCGATGTCGAAGTCAATGGAGGTGAGTTGGTAAGCGTCAATGACGGCCTGATACTCGTCAGCTAGGGCTTGCACTGTGGTGCAAGTCAGTGCCAGTTCCTGATTAGCTGCACCACCGAATGACATGATCACGTCACCTCCTGCAGCCCGAAGCGCTGCGATCTGTGCAGTCATGAACTTGGCATCGCGGTCGTAGTACCCGCCCCAAGATGCTCGACAGGGAGTGGATCCAGAGACAATGAAGGCAAGTGTGAGTTCGCGGGTGGATCGTGCTGCAGCGGTCTGAACAAGGTCAGGAGTTGGCCAGTTTGTGGCATCTACATATGGGGAATAGGGGACGTCGGTAGCACCCGTGGGCAGAGTCGGAAGGGTGGTTGGCGTTGTTGGCACAGTGGTCGTTGGGGAGCCAGGAACTGTGCTGGTTGGAGTTTCGGGGATGGTCACGGTTGAGCCAACCGTGCAGGCGTTGTTATTCACCCGACAGGTCGAGGGGGTGGCCTGACGTGAGTCGCCGACACCGGTGATCCCGAAAGTGACTGATGCACCCGGAGCGACCGTTCCATTCCAACTTTCGTTGCTGACCTGATGGCCTGAACCTGTGGACTGATAGATGCCGTTCCAGATTGAACTCACCGTGAGCGGTGAGGTAAAGGTGGCCGACCATGAGGTCCATGTGGTGGGTCCAGGGTTGGTAATCGTGATGTCTGCGTTGTAACCAGTCACCCAATCCGAGGTGATTGCCATGGTGAGCGTTGCAGCACCCGATGCAGGGACGGTGGTTGGTGGGACTGTCGTTGCTGGGATGGTGGTCGTGGTCGGGCGGATCGTGGTCGTAGTTGTGGTCGCTGGAATCGTGGTCGTGGTCGGGCGGATCGTGGTTGTGGTTGCTGGAATGGTGGTCGTGGGGGGTCGGACAGTTGTAGTGGTCGCCGGGACTGTGGTTGGTGGGACTGTGGTTGCTGGGACGGTTGTCGGTGTCGTAGTTGTGCCGGGTAGTCCGCAGGCGATGCCGTTGAGCTTGCAGTTGGTTGGAGCCACTCCGGGCCCAGCGGCAACGTAGCCAATGCTGATAGAGCCGCCACTCGGCAGGTCCCGTGCCCAACTTGGTGCCTTGACAGTGACTTTCTTCGCAACCTGTGAGGACAGAGTCCCGCCCCATAGCGAGGAGATTTTGGGAGCAAGGTCAAAGGTCAGGACCCAATTGCGTTGGGTGACTGCTGTTGGGTTGCGGACAGTCAGACTGGCCTGATGGCCTGTCACCCAGGAGTTCTCTCGGGTGTACGAGGACGTCATCGGTGCTGCGCCGGAAACGCCTGTCAGAACTACAGCTGTTGCGAGCGCCGTGATGGTAGCTAGCACCGACATGTGTGTTCGAATCTTTGACTTAGGCATGCGCCGTCTCCTGCATCTGGGGTTGGATTTGTGGACCCGTTAAGAGCCCGCCGAGCTGTATCTTCGGTAGCTTCCTGCCGCACCCTTAGCC
>CANJEC010000122.1 GCA_947473395.1 Actinomycetota bacterium
AGAGTCATCCCATGAAACCAAGCGACATAAGCCACTGAATCTAGGTCTGGGTTAATCAACCCTCGCCTCTTTGCATCATCAAAAATAGAACAAATCACGTCAAACATGATGCTCTGAAACCTAACGAGCTCCTCGGCAAGTTCGGGCCGCTGGTTTGCCTCGGCCACCATGTTTAAGCGCGCCCGGCGAACAGTCAGATTCTCTGGATCGGTGACGATCCGTCGAATCTGCTGCTCGATATAGGCGAAGAATTCCTCGCTGCTTCCCGAGGCGAAGGCAGCATCCAAGCGGCGCGTATCCTCACTCAGGGCAAGCTTCAGATACAACTCATCTTGCACTGCCATGAAGAGCTTCTCTCGACTACCAAAGTGATGGTAGAGAGAGCTCGAGGATGCACCAGCGTCAATCAGGACCTGCTCAATTCGAAACTCTCCACTGCCGAGGGCCAAGGCCTGCTGCACCGCTGCATCCAATATGGCTTGCGCGGTTGCGGGGCGAGTCCCCCTCCCCCTGCGAGCAGCCTCTCGTGCTGCTTCTCCAGACCCAGGAGGTGGAGGTTGGTCAGGAGGCGGTTCCGCAGTCAAGATCGGTACCATACCGTTTTACTGCTGATGCGACCCAAAAACAGGTACTCCTGCCCGTTTCGGTTGCTCAATCCGAATCATCAATTCGGCAGGAGCAGGCCCTAGCCAGTGGCACGAAACAGCCGTCGATACCCAAAGATTTGCCCTACTGCAACACGTGCAGTCTCTCCAACAAGTTGCTGCAGAGTGGGTGACCCGACTGTTGGTGAGACCCTGTCGTCTAGTCCAACCTCTTGAGAAATGCTTTGCAATCTGCGGTTGTGGAAGCTATCCGAAACAAGAGTCACCCGAGTGATGTCCTCGCGCTTCAATACTCGCTTGGCGGCCGCCAGAGACTCCCAGGTACTCGTACCAGTGTCGACAAGCACTAAGTCCTGTTCGGGCACACCGGCCTGAATCAAATATTTGTACCCGGCATAGGCCTCAGTAAATCGATCAGCCGGCCGCTTTGAACCAGTCAGCACAACGCGTGGAGCAACCCCGCTCTGATAGAGCGCCAACGCATGCTCCAAGCGCCGCTGCAACGCCGGGCTCGGCTTGCCATCGTACTGAGCAGCACCGAGCACCAAGATTGCATCAGTAGGCGCACGCTGGTCCGCACGAGAAGCCAGATACACCTGAGCAGCAGTGATACCTAGGTACAGGAGCAGTACAGAAAGGAACAGTGCAATAAATCGGCGGACCCATCGCAGCATCTCGAACCTTTCAGGCAGTCAGCTGAACGCGATCAAGCGTTGCCTGCAATCGACGCAGAACCTCGACACGACCGAGTATCTGCATCGACTCAAACAACGGAGGACCCACGCTCCTGCCCGTGATGGCAACACGAACGGGCGCTTGAAACTTGCGGCGATTCGCACCCATCTGTTCTGCAAGAGCCATGAAGGATTCATGGAGCTGTGGGGAAGACCACTCCCACTCGGCGATGCCGTCGATACACGCTGAGAGCCAGACTGCAGCATCAGGGCCCATCGCCTTATTCCAGGCTGCTTCGTCGATTTCTGGGTCATCGAGGAATAGAAAGTCGACGTATCCGGGGACTTCGGACAGGGTCTCTACCCGAGTCTGGACCTCGGGCAGAATCTGCAAGAGTCGTTGGGCGTTTTCTGGGTCGGATTCAAATCGATCAAACCACGGGGCAGCCGCAATAAAGGGTGCGGATCGGTCCGCAAACTCTTCGAGCGTGAGTGCTCGTAGGTGCTCACCATTTACGAATAGCAACTTCTTGGTGTCGAAGAACGCTGGGCTCGAACTCACCTGAGCAATATCGAACATGGTTGGGAACCCATCAGTAAGGCTCAACGGGTCCAGGCGAACTTCTTGGCCATCTGTTGGACCCCATCCCAGGGTTGATAGGTAGTTCACCATTGCCTCGGGAAGGAACCCGCGGTCTTTGTAATCCATCAGCGAGACGTCATCTCGTCGCTTCGAGAGTTTCTTTCGCTGCTCGTTCACGATCAGCGGCATGTGGGCAAACTGCGGGAGTGCACCGGGAATCTGCATTGCTTCGCGTAACAACAGGTACTTCGGAGTCACGTTGATGAGATCTTCTCCGCGAATAACGTGAGTGATTCCCATAAACGCATCATCACTTGCATTCGCTAAAAAGAATGTGGGCGAGCCGTTCGCACGACGGATCACAAAGTCTTCAATGTTGGCGTGCTCTACGCTGATTTCACCTCGGATGAGATCATTCCAGCTTGTGGTGCCATTCTCGGGCACTCGGAAACGAACGGCCCGACCTTCACCAGGTCCCAGCTGACGGTCACGGTCGGCCGGATCGTAGGCCTTGTTAGCAAACTGGGCACGATCGCCCTCGGCGATCGGAGACGACCAATACGCTGCGCCCGATTCTAAAAGGGCATCAACTGCGATCTGATGCTCTGCGTTACGCGAGGACTGCAGAACAGGTTCCTCATCCCAGTCCAGCCCAAGCCAAGTCAACCCTTGGTAAATCACCTCGATCAGTTCGGGCTTGGATCGGTCCAGATCGGTGTCCTCAATTCGCAGCAGGAATGAGCCACCCATATGGCGCGCTGCCAACCAATTGAATAGCGCCGCTCGGGCACTTCCAAGGTGGAGGTAGCCCGTGGGGGACGGGGCAAATCGAACACGCACCTGATCAGTCACCCTGACAAGGTTAGTTGCTCTAGTTCAGAGCCCGACTCCTCTCATAAAAGCTCGCCCGGTGCACAGCCCCTCGGAAAGGAATCCCCTCGAGTGTCCTCCATTGCGACTCTGCGAGACCTTTCAGAAACCCAGTTGCACCAGAGCAGGATGCAGCACGGCGTTCTAACATATTGAGAACTCCAGAAAGGTCAGTCAGATGCACGATGAAGGTGAGAGTCAAGATTCCCTTGCCGGGCCAGCATCACCAACCAACCCAGAGCAAAATTCCCCCGAAGAGTTCCAGCGTGCAGCTACAGCTGAGAAGCCACCGCCATATATCAGGGTGACCAACTTCCGCCTAGCGGTGGTTGCAATTGTGGGCGCAGTTCTAGTCGCTGGACTGCTCGCTGTTCTCATTGCTCGTCCAGAAGCCCTGTACCCCAGTTCTTCCAAAGACAGCAATGGTCGCCCTACCACCACGGTGAAAGAGGCCGCATCGGATGCCTCTCGGATTGCGACCACCAAGCCGAGCGTGCAGGTTCTTCAGGTACTTGCAAGCAAACCCCCAACTTGGGATTCCTCAAAGCCAGTAGTGCTCTACAAGTCAACGATCACCATTCCACCAAACAGCCAAGACGGACTCGATCCACGAGTGTCCCTGCCGACTACCGAGGCGCCAATCCAAGGCCGGCGTGCAACCACAGAGGGTTGGGAATTTGATAATCCTGGGCCGTACACGCCGCCGCAACCATTCACTATGGCTGTTGCCGAACGACGTGGAGACTGGCTCAAGGTGCTGCTCCCCCTCAGACCAAACCACACAGAGGGCTACGTCTCAATTAGCGATGTGGACCTGTCCACCACGCGTTATCGAATTGAAGTCGATTTGAGTGAGAACCTGCTGCGTGCCTTCGACGGTAACAAGATTGTTGCGCAGACAAAGGTGGTTGCGGGCGCCGCAAATACCCAAACCCCCACTGGGATGTTCTATGTAACAGACATCGTGCCGCAGAAAAACCCCGCTGGGGCCTACGGTCCGTTTGCGTTGGCAACGAACGGCTACAGCGAAATGATGGATGTGTTTGCCACTGGGGCGCCCGTGGTTGCATTACACGGAACAAACGCCCCGGAAAAACTCGGTACCGACGTCTCAAATGGGTGTATTCGCGTGCCGAACGAAGTAATCACGCAGCTAGCCGAGGAGTTTCCGCAGGGAACCCTTGTGTTCATACAGCCCTAATCAGCGACAGCCCTAATCAGCGACAGCCCTCATCAGCGACAGCCCTCATCAGGACTAGTCGCTAAAGAGCCTCAAGTTCTAAACAGCTCCGCCAGTCTGCTCCAGCCTGAGCCAGTATCACGCCGTGCGGCTGGCCTAAAAGATCTGCTGGGGCCGCATCAGCGATGCGGCGAAGCGCCTTGTAGTGGATTGCAAGGTGCACCTCGTCGAACCAAGTCCTGCGGATGCTCACGAGATCTTGCGGAGGGTCCGGGGTCAAGAATCCCCAGAGCGAAAGCCCAACTCGTAGGTCATGCACCACTGGTGAACGTCCGAATATGCCCGAGCGCTTCATGGCGATAGCTGATGCCCCAGCTAGAGCATCTGCTTCATGTTCGCCCGCCTGCAGCGACAATTTGCCCCGAAACGTTGCAGCAATCGTAAGCGCATAACCCTGATCAGGCCCGGGTACGCCAAGTTGTTCACCCACAGGCTGACGGCCCGAAATTTCTCCGGGTCGATCTGCCATCCAGGATCCGCTCCTCGGGGGTGGCGAGGAATAGGAACGAACGGCTGCAAGCGGTTGAGTTGGAACAAATTCTGGTGCTGCCATGATCAGATAAACCTACCGCGATTCACGAACCTGCAAGAAGAAGGCCAAACACCACAGCATCGATCAGCGCCATCCACGAGGCTTCGATGATGTTGGGCGAGACGCCAATCGTGGTCCAAGCCTCGTCACCGTTTGTGGAATCAATCAGCACTCGGGTGACGGCCCCCGTATCTGCTGTCGAGTCCAGGACTCGCACTTTGAAGTCGGTCAGGTGAATGCGCTCAAGCGCCGGGTAACTCGGGTTGAGCGCCGATCGCAAAGCGGCATCAAGAGCGTTGACCGGTCCGTTGCCCTCGCCAACTGAAGCAATGCGGTTCTCGTTGACTCGCAGCTTGACGGTTGCTTCGGTTGTGACCTCGACTGAAGGACCTTCTAGCGGCTCCGCTACCTCTCGGTGATACGCCGTAACCCGATAGGCCTCAACCGAGAAAAAATCTTGCTTCCAACCACTCGATGCACGCATCAAAAGCTCGAGTGATGCATCGGCCGCTTCAAAGACAAACCCCTCGGCCTCGAGTTGCTTCAGTTGTTCAGTCAGCGCTCCAGCGGAGCGATCATCAAGGTCGATGCCAAACTCTGCAGCCTTCATGGTCATTCCCGCACGGCCACCAAGGTCTGAGACCAAAACGCGAGTTCGGTTGCCAACCTCGGCAGGGTCAATATGTTCATAGCTAGCCCCGCCAACTCGCCCCACAGCCGAGGTGTGCAACCCGCCCTTGTGGGCAAAGGCAGATGCGCCTACGTAGGGGTCAGCCGGATGTGGCGGAAGATTGACCAACTCGGCCACATGCCGCGAGACGGCAGTGAGGCGCTGCATTCGCTCAGGGGGAAGGGTAGTGATACCCATCTTGAGTGTGAGGTCTGGAATGACGGTCATGAGGTTGGCATTGCCAGTTCGCTCACCGTAACCATTCACTGTTCCCTGCACCTGGCTTGCTCCACCGACGACTGCTGCAACCGAGTTCGCCACTGCGCAGCCCGAATCGTTTTGGGTGTGGATCCCGATCTGGGTGCTTTGAAAATACGCTGCAACCTCAGAAGTGATGCTTTGAACCTGATGGGGTAACGAGCCACCGTTGGTATCGCAGAGCACCAGCGTGTCGGCCCCATTCGTCACCGCTGCTTCTAATACCCGCAAACTAAACTCGGGGTTTTGTCGGTAGCCGTCAAAGAAGTGTTCAGCATCGAAAAAGACTCGCAGGCCGGCAGCCTTGAGGAACTGTACCGACTCCCCCACCATGGCCACACCCTCTTCTAGGGTTGTCCGCAGAGCCTCGGTGACATGAAACTCCGAGCTCTTTCCAACGATGCAGACGGTCGAGGTACCTGCTTCTACAAGTGCACGAAGCGTGGGGTCATCATCTGAACGCCCGAGCGGACGTCGAGTGGATCCGAATGCGACCAAGGTAGACGTAGTCAGATGTAGTTCGGTCCGAGCACGTCGGAAGAACTCCTCGTCTTTGGGGTTCGACAACGGATACCCGCCCTCGATCCAATGCACGCCCAGCCAATCGAGTTGTTCTGCAATTCGAAGCTTGTCCTCAACAGAGAGTGAGATCCCCTCGAACTGCGCACCATCTCGCAGGGTGGTGTCAAAAATCTCGACTGACTTGGGGAT
>CANJEC010000123.1 GCA_947473395.1 Actinomycetota bacterium
GTCGTCAACGCGGGCCGGATCAAAGCCGAGTTCGTCGAGCATCGCCTCTGCAGCCTCCTCACAGGGAAGGTCCTGATCGCTGCGATGATGCGCTAACCGGCGCCCCTCATCTCGGCCGGCCTCGGCTGCGTCCTCGCCACCAATCTTGGCCACCCTCGCCATAGAGATCAACATGCGAGCCAGCATCGGATAGACCGGCGGCTCGAGGCCGAGAGAGGGCGAGTTTGGCGCAACCTGGTAGAGCTTCTGAGGTCGACCGACTGAACCCGTGCTATCCGGGTGAGATTCAACTAGCCCAACATCTCGCATGCGTTCAAGGTGCGGCCTCACCGTATTGGTATGCAACCCCAGGAGCTCGGCAATCTGAGCTGTTGACAGCGGTCGAGCGGATCTCGCTAATTCCAAATAGATCGCGTAGCGAGTGTTATCCCCAAGGGTCTTGAGTACGTCAAGACGGCGTTGAACGAGAGGCACCAACCGAATGTTAGTCACACCGGTCGAAATAACACGGCCGTTACCAGTAAAATAGGAATATGCCCACAGAAGAAGAAATCATGGGTCTGTTGCGCGGGGTCATTGACCCGGAGCTTGGCTCAGACATCGTCGAGCTTGGTATGGCGAAGGGCGCCCGGATTGACCCCGACGGTTTGGTTCATGTTGCGATTGCCTTGACCACGAGCGGATGCCCGTTGCGTGCTCAGATTCAAAAAGACGTTCGCTCCCGCGTGGCTAGCCTTCCGGGCGTGACCCGAGTTCGGATCGATTGGACTGAACTCACTCAAGAGGAAAAGGCTACGGCCATGGCTCGGGCACGCAAGAACATCGCCGAGCGGCCCGAGCAGACGGCCCTTCCCACCACCACCAAAGTCATCATGGTGGCCTCAGGCAAAGGTGGCGTGGGTAAGTCATCAGTAACAGTGAATCTTGCTGCTGCACTCGCCGCTGAAGGGTTCACTGTCGGGGTGATGGATGCCGATATTTGGGGCTTCTCTGTTCCGAGAATGCTCGGTATTGATAGTCGCCTCACCGGCGACACCGAGAAGGGCAAGATCACCCCGAATGAGCTCGTCATTGGCAGCGGTCTGTTACGTGTTGTCTCGATGGGGTTTCTTGTAGAGGAAGAGGGCTCTGCTCTGATGTGGCGCGGCTTGATGCTGAACCGAGCAGTGCAGCACTTCCTCGAGGATGTCACCTGGGGAGACCTGGATTATCTGCTCATCGACATGCCTCCAGGCACCGGAGACGTGCAGATGGGCCTAGCGAAGCTGCTTCCAAGATCCGAAATGATTGTCGTGACCACCCCATCGCTTATGGCACAGATGGTGGCGATTCGAGTGGTTGATATGGGACGCAAAAACTACCTGCGCATTGCGGGTGTCATCGAAAACATGTCGGTCTATGTGGATGATGACGGCAAAGAGCACCACCTGTTTGGTACCGGTGGGGGTGAGCGACTTGCCGCCGAGGCCGGTGTTCCACTCTTGGGCCGAATCCCAATTGAACCCGCGGTTGCTGCTGGTGGAGACCATGGTCAGCCAATTGCCCTAGGGGTTGGCCCAGCAGCGGACGAGTTCCGTCGGATCGCCAAGGCCTTGATTGACGAGATCATCCCGCCGGCCGATCTTGCTAGCTGTTCAGCTCGCATGATGGGTGCAATGGCAGATGCGATTGCTGCTTCTGAGCGTGTCGTTTAGCGCAGTTGCAGGTATTTTTCCCAGAGTCTCTCAACTGCAGTGGTTGCGGTGATCTCACCTTGTTGAACCGCAGCTTCAAGACGGAGGAGTTCAGTGCGAACTTCGGGAAACGATCGCAGATCGTCGCGTAAGCGGTCATCAAGCATGGAGTTCAGCCAGCGAACCTGCTGCGAGCTTCTGCGAATCTCGAGCTCGCCAGATGCCCCCATCTTGGTTCGGTGGATGGTGATCTGCTCCCAAAGTGCGTCGAGTCCCTCGTTAGCCAAGCCTGAACACAGCAGCACAGGCGGGGTCCAATTGGGCGAAGCCGGAGTCATCAGGTGCAGAGCCCCCCGGTAGTCAGCCGCAGCAAGCTCGGCTCGCTGACGGTTGGCGCCATCAGCTTTGTTTACTGCGATCATGTCCGCCATCTCTAAGATCCCCTTCTTGATCCCTTGTAAGTCATCACCCGCCCCGGAGATCATGAGCACCAAGAAGAAGTCCACCATCTCAGCGACCATCGTTTCTGACTGACCCACGCCAACGGTCTCGACGAGTACCACATCGAATCCTGCAGCCTCGCAGACCAGAATGGTTTCCCGCGTTGCCCGAGTTACCCCACCCAGCGTCGCACCTGCTGGAGACGGTCGGATGAACGCCGCCGGATCTACTGCAAGGCGCGCCATTCGAGTCTTATCGCCCAGAATCGAGCCGCCAGTTCGAGAACTGCTTGGATCAACCGCAAGCACCGCCACGCGATGACCAAGCTGAGTCAAGTTGATGCCAAGCTGATCGATGAAGGTCGACTTTCCCACGCCAGGTACGCCCGTAATGCCGACGCGAATCGCTCCACCGCTATGGGCAAGAAGTTGTTCAAGTACTTGCTGTGCTAAGCCTCGGTGCTGCAAATTTTTGCTCTCGAGGAGCGTAATCGTTTGGGCGAGCACGGCCGTATCCCTGCGGAGCACTCCATCGACATAGGCATGAGCAGAGTCGGGACTAGACATCTGCGCTAAGTTACTAGTCCTGCATTGGGAAAGGTCCAACCCCGATAACTCATGGCAAGAATCTCACCTGAAGAGCGACGCGAGAGCTACTTTGAGATTGGCTGCACGCTGGTAGAGGAGTCGTACCGCTCGAAAATTCCCAACGCAGGTTTGGCGCTATCGCACGTGAAGCTCGCCGATGTAGCTGATCAGTGCGGGGTAACTAAGGGTGCGCTGTATCACCTGTGGGACTCTCAAGAAGAGTACTGGGCTGACTTGTTGTCGTATCTGGTTCAAACCAACACGCTCTTTGGTGTTACCGAACTCACGTCTGCACTGGCCGAAATGTTCCAAGAGGATCGCCCGGAGCCGACTCTTCGGGAGTTCGCAAACGTTGTGTTCGACAGTCTCTCAACGAGCCAATCGTTTGTTCACAGTGTCGGCTTGTCCTCGTACCTAGCTGACCAAGAGGTTCATGACAGCTTTGTGAGTGAGTTCGAAGGAACCATCGCGCTGATGGCCCCAATCCTAGAGACCCTGATCTCTGAAACAAACAGGAGACTGGTTGAGCCTCACTCGGTGCTTGAGCTTGTAGTGGCCTTGGCAGCGCTGCTTCAAGGGCTCTGCCTGCAGCGGCGACTCGGAGAGGAATCCGGCGCCGACCTAGCAACCCAAGGCGAAGGCCGTTTGACCCTGTTTGCAGCGGGTGCCGAAGCGCTCATCCTGAGCTATACCGAGCCGCAGGACCCAACGGCAAACAAGATTGTGGACCTAACCGAGACCCCAGAAGTATTAGAGGTTGCTGTGCACTTTGGAGCGGGGCGACCGAGCTGATGGCCAGACAAACCGCTGCAGAGCGCAAGCTTGAGTACCTCAAAGCTGGCGCGAATATGCTGTCTAACTTCTCGCCTGAGCAGGCCGGCTCCCTCGCTGTAGAAGCACTTGCAAACGTCAAGGTTTCCGATGTTGCTGAGCGGGCAGGTGTCACCAAAGGCGCCGTGTATCACATCTGGCCAACCCAAGAAGCTTTTAGAAAAGACCTTCTGCAGCGGCTCTTGCAGCGGAACCATCAAGCAGCTGTGGCCAGAATGCTCGAGTTAATCGCAGCAGCTCAGAAGGGTAACGGCGACCCAACAGTGGTCGTTGGCCAGCTCGCAGGTTTTCTGTTCGACTCGCTCAAAGACGACCCTGCGTTCTTTGCTCGATTCAACTTTTATGTCTACACGGGCAACCCAGAGATTCGGGCAATTCTGGCGGCCGAAGAAACCCAGACCTATGAGGATTTTGGACCATATATTGATCTCTACCTAAAGATCCTCGGCAGGCGTTTTCGGACACCGTTTACCACACGAGTCTTTCTCACCACTACTGGCGCGTTGCTTCACGGATTGTGCCTGAGGTATCGAATCTCACCTGAGCTCACCGATGTTCCCCTCGGCGCACAAGAAGAAGCAATCAACATGTACGCCTTTGGGTTTACATCGATACTCGATCAGTTCAGCGAAGAGATCCCCGGATAGCCCAATTTTTCTGCAAGCTGATCAATCAGATCGCTAGCAGCAGTGTGAATAACCGTGCCGGGCGGGAAGACGGCAACTGCACCTGCCGCTAGAAGCTCGTCATAGTCCTGTGGCGGGATCACCCCACCGACCACAATCATGATGTCGGGACGTCCGAGTGCAGCAAGTTCTCGCTTGAGTTCGGGTACCAGCGTCAGATGACCCGCTGCTAGCGAAGAGGCTCCAACCACGTGAACGTCAGCTTCAACGGCTTGGCGTGCTGCCTCTGCCGGAGTCTGAAAGAGCGGGCCAATGTCTACGTCCCAGCCCAAGTCCGCAAAAGCTGAAGCAATGACTTTTTGACCCCGATCATGCCCATCTTGGCCCATCTTGGCCAACAGGATTCTGGGTCGGCGCCCATCGGCAGCCTCGAACGCATCAACCTTGCTTCGCACCTGATCCACAATGCCTCCTCGGTCGCCTAGTTCGCCCCGGTAGACACCAGAGATCGAGCGAATCTCTGCACGATGCCGCCCGTAGACTTTCTCAAGGGCATCGCTCATTTCACCAACACTTGCCATGGCTCTTGCTGCAACTACTCCAAGCTCCAACAAGTTGCCTTCACCGGATGCGGCGGCGTTCGTCAAAGCGTCTAGAGCTGCCTGCGTCCTGGGTTCGTCCCGCTCGGCGCGCAGGCGTTGCAATTTCTCGATCTGCCCGGCCCGCACCGCCGAATTATCAATCTTCAGCACATCAATCTGCTCGTTCAGGTCGAGGCGATACTTGTTCACCCCAATGACGGGTTGCTGGCCTGAGTCGATGCGAGCCTGGGTACGCGCAGCAGCCTCTTCGATACGAAGCTTGGGAATCCCAGCCTCAATCGCTTGTGCCATACCCCCCGCCTCTTCGACTTCACGAATGTGACCGAGGGCTCGTTGAGCAATGTCATTGGTCAGTCGCTCGATGAAGTAACTCCCACCCCATGGATCAATCACCTTCGTGGTGTTTGACTCCTGCTGCAGGAATAACTGTGTGTTGCGCGCAATCCGTGCAGAAAAATCAGTCGGCAATGCAAGTGCCTCGTCTAGAGCGTTGGTGTGCAGGCTTTGGGTGTGGCCCTGGGTTGCAGCCATTGCCTCGATACAGGTTCGCACCACGTTGTTGTACACATCTTGTGCGGTGAGTGACCAGCCCGAAGTTTGTGAATGTGTCCGCAGCGAGAGCGACTTGGAGTTCTGGGGCGCAAACTTTTCTTGGATCAGCTTTGCCCACAACAGCCTTGCCGCGCGCATCTTCGCGATCTCCATATAGAAGTTCATGCCGGTAGCCCAGAAGAAGCTCAGCCGAGGCGCAAACGCGTCTACATCAAGACCGGTCTCACAACCAGCACGCACATACTCAATCCCGTCAGCAATGGTGTATGCCAGTTCCAGGTCGAGCGAGGCCCCAGCCTCTTGCATGTGATACCCAGAGATAGAGATTGAGTTGAACCGAGGCATCTCGGTCGAGGTATAGGCAAAAATGTCAGAGATAATCCGCATGGACGGCGTAGGCGGATAGATATAGGTATTGCGCACCATGAACTCTTTGAGAATGTCGTTCTGAATCGTTCCGGCGAGCTGCTCGTGTGCAACTCCCTGTTCTTCGCCGGCCACGATGTACAGCGACAGAACAGGCAGCACTGCGCCGTTCATGGTCATTGACACGGACATCTCGTCAAGGGGGATGCCATCAAAGAGCACGCGCATGTCGTAGATGGAATCGATTGCAACGCCGGCCATGCCCACATCGCCCGAGACTCTCGGGTTATCTGAGTCATAACCGCGGTGTGTCGCCAAGTCGAAAGCCACCGAGAGACCCTTTTGCCCAGCAGCGAGGTTGCGGCGGTAGAACGCATTTGAATCCTCAGCAGTCGAGAACCCCGCATACTGCCGGACTGTCCATGGCTGGTTGACATA
>CANJEC010000124.1 GCA_947473395.1 Actinomycetota bacterium
GGCCACCTTGGCAAACCCAGTGTTTGCGCCATCAGCGGAGCGAGTCACCATGGGTGCGGCAAAAAAGGCACCAAAGGCGATAATCGCAGAGAGCACATGAAGGAGGAGCCAGAAATTTGCCATGGCCAAGTGTCTAGCGCATTCCCGACGCTGGGCGAGCGATTACCTCATAGCTAGGAATCGAGTTCTAGAACCGCAGCCTGAACTACTGCTCAACTACCCTTGACTCGTGGCACTTCTTCCCACACTTCTGGCAATCGGCATCGGGGTTGGCCTCGGGTTGTATTGGGGCGGAAGCCTCGAGAACATGATGACCTGGCGTCCGCTTTACTGGCAGGCCCTCCTCGGCGGCATTGGCGTGTCTGTGCTGCTTGATCTGCTCGGCATCGGAGGCTTCTTTGGTGCGTTGCTGCTGATTCTTGCAACGGCTGCGATTCTGGGGTTTGCCATCGTCAATTTGCGCACGGGTGGCATGGTCCTCGTAGTGGTCGGGGTCGGGCTGAATCTTTTTGTCACCCTGATCAATTGGGCCACTCCGGTGAGCGGATCTGCGCTGGTTTCGGCCGGAATCCTGACGAGTGAGCAACTGCCTACGGTCACGCTCACCGGCGGCCGAGAGCTATCCGATGGCGCTCTGTTTGGTTTTCTTGGTGACGTCATTCCCTTGCCCTGGGGCCATGTGATCTCCATTGGAGACGTGCTCATTTTGGTAGGCATCACGTTGGTAACAGCAAGCGTGCTGCGTCAGTATCAGGTGGGCGGTGGGAGCCCTCGTTCAGGCATGCGTAGCGCCCCGAACGATTACCGCAGCGCGTTAGATGCTCTTGGGCGAGGTCCTGCACCTCGGCGTGGGCCTGGACTGCATCCTTCTCGGCGTGTGGTACCCCCCGAGTCCAAGTTGGTGAAGAGACCGGGTTCAGATCCCCGCTGACAAATCTGCTCTGAGGATGTTCTCTGAAGAGGTCCGGAACACTCCGGCACTCATCAGGAGGATACCCACATGGCACAGCTCGGACTCGACCCAGAGCAGATGACCGCGTTGCAGAAGTCTCTGCAGCGCGAGGCCAGCACCATCAGAACCTTGGCCCGACAATTAGACGGACAGTTGAAGTCTGCTTGGTGGAAAGGAACCGACTCAGATCGGTTTCGCTCCGAGTGGGACGGCACCCATAAAGCCCAACTCGAACGCGTCTCAACTGCGCTAGAAGAAGCTGCCAAAAAAGTGGCTGCCAACGTGGCCCAGCAAACCCAAGCCAGTCAGGGATGAGTTCTGCCGGTGCCGTTGTCCAGCTCCCCCTTCGCATGGACGACGGCGCTGGCACCTTCTTCGATTTGATGATTGAGCTAGCTCCCGATGCGCTCATTGGGGAGCTAGCCGATCATCTTGCCGAACGCTTCGGCACAGCTCCGGGACAAACGATCTCGACGGGATCCTGCTCCGAGCAACGCTCTGGCTCAAAGTTCGTTCGCTCAGACTTGATTTCAACTAGCGGACCGCGAGCTGGCGACACGATTCACCTGACCCCGTTGGTGGGGCTCGGCCATAGAGAAACCTGCAGCGCTAGTGGGAGTCAAGAAGATTGTGCAGTTGCAACGCTGCACCCAACCAAGCTTGCGCCGGTTTACCTTCGGAGTCCGAGCGGCAGCGCTAAGGTCAACTTGCAGCTCAGCTACGGCCTCAACCAAGTTCGGGGCGCCACCATTGAGGTGGCCGAGCGAGTCGAGGTTCGCGCCACTGGGGCGGTAACCCCTGCAGTCAACGGTGCGCAGATCTTAGGAAGCTCGCGGCTGAGTTCCGGAGACCTCCTCAACATCAAGGGGCAGCTCAGCCTGCTCCAGATCACCGATCAGCTTCGACCTCCTCTGCTCCCTGGCCCCACCGAGAAGCACAAGATCACCAGTTCGGCCCACGTCGTGCAGTCTGCACACACGGTGAGCCTTCCAACTCCCCCAGCGCAGCAGCGCCTTCCGGGGTTTCCCGTGTTGTCAGCGATGGTTCCGCTGTTGATGGGAGCCGCCCTGTGGATGGCAACGAAGTCCTTGGCATCTGCGCTGTTCGTGCTGTTCAGTTTTGTGTTTGTTCTTGCCTCAGGTCTTGAGGCGCGCCGCGAATCACGCGCCGATCAGAAGTTTCGCGTGGCCGAGTTTCGGTCCGATCTCGCCGAGGCTGACAACAAGATCTCACAGCTCCACCAGCAGGAGTCTGCTCGACTTGATCAGCAGATTCCCCCCTCGCACTGCTTAGGAAACATCCTCAGCGAGCGCTCCGATCAGCTCTGGACTCGCAGCTTCAATACTGCTCAGTCTCTGCCGCTCAGGGTTCGGCTCGGGACAGCTCAGATCACCCCTCAACTGAGGCTTCAAGTACCCACACAAGGCAGACGAGATCTGCGAGAAGAACTCTCGCGAACAGCAAGGCAGTACGCGCTTGCCAAACTCCCCAGCATCGTTGACCTTGATGAGACAGGCGGGATCGGAATCGTGGGTCGGGATGAACTCGCCACTTCGCTTGCACGGAGTTTGCTGCTGCAGTTGGCAGTGGCACTTCCACCGGAGGAGCTACAGATTTGTGTCCTTGCTCAACAGGACCGCCTTGATATCTGGAGGTGGTGCGCATGGCTACCCCACTGTCGCGTTCAGGGTGGCAGTGCGCGAACCCTCTTAGTGATCGACGGGACTGATGACGATCTGGTCCGAGCGGCCATCGAGCATAACGGTAGGGCCACTACTCGCGTGCTCTGGCTGAGTGCCCGCAGAGCCGGGCTTCCGCCGGAGTTGCAGGCCATCGTCGAACTAGGTCAACAACATCGGCTGATTCTTCATGCAGTTCCTCGAGATGACCCGGCGTTAGAAGACTCCCAGGAGCACCGAGTGCTCAACTTATGCCTTGAGGATCTCACCGAGGACGAGGCCGTTCCGTTGGCTCGGAGCTTGGCCCCTTTGCAGGCAGAGCAGTCCTCTGTTGTTCTTGGCAGCGGTTCCGACCGTGACGACGAGTCACCGCTTCCCCAGCGCCTTCCCACCTCGCATTTGCCAGCTCAAGTGAACCTGCATGAGGTGCTCGCCAATCAAGAGATGCTGCTCAACCCCCAGGCTGTCATCGCGCACTGGGCGCTCTCAGCAGACTCATCGAGTCTGGCCGCACCGCTCGGGAAGGTAGCAAACGGGGTCCTTCACCTTGACCTGCGCGCTGACGGCCCGCACGCACTTATTGCCGGCACGACTGGCTCCGGCAAGAGCGAACTTCTGCGTAGTTTGGTCGCCTCGATGGCGCTGCATCACAGCCCACAACGACTCACCTTCTTGCTAGTTGATTACAAAGGTGGCGCAGCATTTCGCACACTCACCTCGCTTCCGCACACGGTGGGCCTCATTACTGACCTGTCCCCACAACTTGCCAAGCGGGCGCTTGTGTCGCTGCGAGCAGAGCTTCACTACAGAGAGGCGCAGTTAGCTCTATTAGAAATCTCTGAGATAACTGAAACCCCCAAGAACTGCTCGGCTGAAGTTCCGCCTGCTCTCATCGTGGTAGTCGACGAGTTCGCAACCTTGGCCCGTGAGCTCCCCGAGTTTGTCGACGGTCTGGTGGACCTCTCTCAACGCGGCCGCAGCCTAGGTATGCACCTAGTGCTTGCAACACAGCGCCCAGCGGGAGTCATCACTGACGCGATTCGAGCAAATACGGGTTTGCGGATTGCACTGCGAGTCGCAGATGAGGATGACAGCCGAGATGTGGTCGAAATCGGCGAGGCTGCGCTACTCCCCCGTGAGGTTCCGGGCAGGGCAATCCTGCGCAGCGGACCCGGGCGATGCGCCGCAGTTCAGTTGGCATACAGCGGTTCCTCTGGCTCACCTACCTCTCGAGTGCAGTCCCGGCCGCTCGGTGACCCCCCGCCTCGCAACCCGTTCGACAGCGCGGCTGCGTCACCAACGGAATTGGACTTAGCAGTGAGTTCCGCCATCAGTGCGGCGGCCTCCGAGCAACTTCGCCCCCCACGGCCTCCTTGGCTTGAAGCGTTGCCTGAGCAGCTCAAACTGTCCCAGGTGCACAGCAGCGGAGCCTCACTCGCAATTGGGTGGACCGACCGCCCCGATCAGCAGCGACGTGAACTGCTCGAGGTGAACCTGTCTAGAGATGGCGGTCTACTCCTGCTCGGCGCAAGTGGTTCTGGTCGGAGTACGGCATTGCAGGTTGGCGCCATGGCTGCAATAACTCAGTTCCGGGGGCGGGTACAGATTTATGGAATAGATGCTGGAACAGCGCTAGGAGCACTGCAGGCGTATTCACAAGTGGGAGCAATCATCTCGGTAGAGGACTCCGAGCGGGTCCTTCGATTACTGCGTCGGTTTGCGGGCGAACTTCAGACTCGATGCCAGCCCAGTGGCATGGACTCAGACCGCAGTCCGCACCTGCTACTGATTGATGGCTTCGGTGCCTTCGAGGAGTTGTATGAGCGGATCAATCGGGGCGAAGCCATGGAACTACTCCTCCGAATCGCTCGAGACGGCCGTTCCCTTGGTCTGCACGTTCTGCTTGCGGCCAACCGCCGAGCCGATGTGCCACCAAGGCTGGCGGCCCTGCTCGGCTGTCAGATATTCCTGCGGAGTCCAACAGAAGATGATGCTCTCATGTTGGGCCTTGAGTCCGAGTCTGCAAGCAAGGAGACTCCACCGGGCCGCGGCTGGCTGCAAGGCCACCAGGTTCAAGTGGCTCAACCTGATGACCTGAGTAGGCAAGCTGCGCTCGGGCACCTAGGTACTGCAGAGGAAATCCCCGCGTTGCCTGGGCAGCTGAGTTTTTCACAACTGCCGTCTCTACAGGGCATACAGGTAACCGCAGGCCACGGAGGTCCGTTAGATAACAGATCGGCGGCCGACAGCGCCGCGCCACCTTGGAACTTGCTTCCCTGCGGACTCGACGCGGAACAGATGGACCTTGCAATCCTTGACCTCACACATCATCACGCTCTGATCGCCGGTCCGCCCCGAAGCGGTAAGTCCTCGACCCTCAACACCTTGGCGCTGGCACTGCATTCCAATCCCAATCCCAATCCAGCAAGCCCAGCCAGCCCAGCCAGCCCAGCAAGTTTCCTGCTGGCTGCACACGGCAGTAACGCTCATGACTTATCACGGTGGTCCGCTGCTCTCATTGAACCGCAGTGCGCAGCGGATGCAGGCAGCTTCCTTCGGGCAACTGCAAGTTCAATCAGGTCTGGAACTCCGACTCTGATTGCAGTAGATGACGTGTGCACCTTGTTGGAATTGCCAGATGGAGAACAGATTGAAGCTGAGTTGGCCGAGCTAGTGAGACTGGGCCGAACCCATCCGGTCAGGGTGGTGCTCAGTGGAGATGTCGATACCTTGTTGCGGTCCTACAGCGATCTCATCGCTCAGCTTCGTTCGTCACGAACCGGGATTTTGTTGGGGGTCGATCCAGATCATCACGGCACTCTGCTGCATTGCTCGCTAGCAGTTCGCTCTGAGCTTCTGCCGTGTACTGGTCGAGGATGGCTGGTTTCGCCGACTGTAGCCACCGCAGTTCAGATCGCCCACCCGTGAGCTAGGCAGCAGGGTGCTGCCGATCGATTAAGTGCAAGTCGTTCACGCTGACGAGTTCAACCTGAAGAGCGTGGTCCATCAGGTGCACACGCCGGTCCATAGCGTTGGCACCGAGTCCGCCATGCACATTGGGTATGCCTGCCCGATGCAATTTCTCGCAGAGGTGATCGAGTTTTCGATTGAATTTGGTGAGTGACCACCCAAGCCGCGCAGCACCCTGGCGGTTTGATGGAGGCTGAGTTCGCTCCGTTTGAGGATTCAGCAAACGCTGTTCGCACATTGCGAGCAACAACAATCGCTGGTCCTCATTCAAGTCAACGCGACCCCAATCCATTGTTTGAGTACCAAGGGCTCCAGCCTGGCCGAGCAGGTCGGTATCCCACTCGAACCCCTCGAGTGCCCCAGAGAGTTCATAGCGGGTTGGGCCGGATACGAACCCGCAGGTGAACTCACCTTGCAGAAGTGCTGCAGTTGACTGAGGGCCAACGAGCGCCGAACTCA
>CANJEC010000125.1 GCA_947473395.1 Actinomycetota bacterium
GGAACCAAAGTAGGAGTGCGTCGGTTTGCATCTATGCGAGTTCCGCTTGATGAGGCCGTAGTCGAGGCAGTTCTCGACCTTTCGGGCCGGCCGTACTTGGAGTATCAGATCGACAGCCCAGGCGAAAAGATCCTGGGGGACCCTCCGTTTGACCCGCAACTCATGGAGGAGTTCTGGCGCGCAATCGTGACCTCGGCAGGAATCACCTTGCACCTCACCCTGATTCGCGGGCGTAACACGCATCACATCATGGAAGCCTCGGTCAAAGCCTTTGCTCGGGCACTGCGCGACGCTGTGCGCATCGAAGGCACCTCGTTGCCTTCCACCAAGGGAACGCTCTGATGGGCAGTGGTAGCCCGGGCGCTACCGCTGCTGGCGCGAACCCTCCAACCATTGCTGTGTTGGATTACGGAATTGGTAATCTGCGCTCAGCCGAAAAAGCCCTTGAGTATGTTGGGGCAGTTGCACTCCTAACGGCTGATGCAGACGAGATCGCACAGGCCGATGCAGTGGTGCTCCCAGGTGTTGGGGCCTTCGGTCGATGTCGTGAAGCCCTAGCTCAAACTGGCCTTGACGAGGCGGCCCTGAATGCCGTCGCCTCGGGGCGCCCGTTCCTTGGCATCTGCGTTGGTATGCAGCTTCTGTACGACTCGTCGGAAGAGTCCCCGGGTATCGCTGGGCTAGGTGTATTCGCAGGCACGGTCCGCCGGCTTCAGCCCGGGGTCAAGCAGCCACAGATGCAGTGGAATCAACTCAATCTCATGAACGATTCGCCGTTGTTTGAGGGTCTTGGCGAGAACCCGTGGATGTATTTCGTGCACTCCTTTGCAGCCGAGCCAAGCCAGTACCTGCTTGCTACTTGCGAATACGGTGGATCCGTGGTGGCGGCCGCTCAGAACGAACTTGTATTTGCTACGCAGTTCCACCCCGAGAAGTCAGGACAGGCTGGGCTCGCAGTGCTCAGAAACTTTGTGAACATTGCAGCGAATTCCCGTGAAGCTCGAGCTCAGCGGGCGGCGCAACAGGCACAACTGGCGCAACGGCGGGCTGTCTAATGGACTTCTATCCGGCAATTGATCTGCGCGATGGAAAGTGCGTTCGTCTCTACCAAGGTGATTACGGCCAAGAGACCGTCTATGGCGATGATCCCGTGGCGCAGGCCCGTGCGTTTGAATCTGCAGGTGCCCCATGGATTCATGTTGTCGACCTTGACGCTGCCCGCACGGGCGAACCTGTCAACCGTGCAGTCATTGCCGATATTGCGGCTGGGGTAGCTGTTCCCGTGCAAACCGGCGGCGGCATCCGGTCGATGGCAGCTGCTGAAACGCTCTTTGAAGCGGGCGTTGCCAGAGTGGTGGTTGGGACTGCAGCACTTGAAGACCCAGCATTCGTGCGCGAACTCGCAGCAATTTTTCCCGTCACTGTTGGCCTCGATGCTCGCGGTAGAGATGTCGCTGTTCGTGGGTGGCTTGAAGGCTCTGGCGCCGACTTGTTGGACCTTGCCAAAGCCTTTGAAGATGCCGGAGTAGCAGCTCTCGTGGTCACCGAGATCAGCAGAGATGGAACACTCGAGGGGCCCGACCTGCTCGGGCTTTCGC
Organism: Actinomycetota bacterium; assembly: GCA_947473395.1. Taxonomy (GTDB): domain Bacteria; phylum Actinomycetota; class Acidimicrobiia; order Acidimicrobiales; family Microtrichaceae; genus IMCC26207. Next base: position 1,599 of record CANJEC010000125.1, read on the forward strand.
AGGTCCTCGCCGCAACATCAATTCCAGTCATTGCATCTGGTGGTGTTGGCACGCTTGCTCATCTGACTGCATTGAGCCAGCTGCAATCGGCAGGGCGGGCTCTTGCCGGGGCGATTGTCGGCCGTGCCCTGTACGAAGGGCAATTCACTGCAGAGGATGCAGTTGCAGCATGTGCTGGCTCGCTATCAAGAACTGACGCAGCGCCGGCAGCGGCAGCCTCCTCCACAACTTCAGAGGGTGATCCATGTTGACCACCAGAGTCATTCCCTGCCTAGATGTTGAGTCGGGTCGGGTCGTAAAGGGTGTCAACTTTGTCGAGTTGCGTGATGCAGGAGACCCAGTCGAACTAGCAGCCCGCTACGACGCAGAAGGCGCTGACGAACTGATCTTTTTAGATATCACCGCATCCTCGGATCGGCGAGACACCACCATCGAGATGGTGCGGCGCACAGCAGAAGAGGTGTTTATCCCGTTCACTGTTGGTGGCGGGGTTCGTACGGTGGAAGATGCCCGACGCTTGTTGAGGGCCGGGGCCGACAAGGTCGGAATCAATACAGCAGCAGTAGATCGCCCAGAGCTGATTTCAGAGATTGCTGACGAGTTTGGAGTGCAGTGCGTGGTGGTTGCCATCGACGCCCGCCGGCGAATAGTGGCTACTCAATCCGGCTCGGGAGAAGAGGCTCCATCACAAGAAATTTCGGCGAGCGCTCAGACCGGCTCGCTGAGTTGGGAAGTCTTTACCCATGGCGGGCGCACTGCGGTTGGTCTTGACGCAGTTGAGTGGGCAGCCCGCGCAGTTGAGCTAGGTGCAGGCGAGATTCTGCTCACATCTATGGACCGAGATGGCACCAAAGAGGGGTTCGACCTGCAACTCACTGCAGCAGTATCGGCTGCGTGCTCGGTGCCCGTTATTGCATCTGGGGGAGTGGGAACGCTTGATCACCTTGTTCAAGGAGCGCTAGTTGGCAAAGCAGATGCCGTACTTGCCGCCTCAATCTTTCACTTCGGAGAGTTCACCATCGCCCAGGCCAAGCATGCCCTCGCCGCAGCGGGTGTCGCAGTTCGCCCAGCCTGAACAAGGCTTCATCGGCCACGCTGTTGAGGTGTTGACAGCTGGGGCGCTTGGCGAAGAAAGGGGTCAGGTGTTGGATTACAAAGCTCCAATTTTGTCGTATGCATCGCCACAGGCAGCATCCGATGCATCCCATGCTGCAGTTTGCTCGGCCTCGTCCTCTTCCTTTGAGAGTCTTAGGTTGGGCGATGAATTTCTCACCATCGCGGCCCTACGGGCAGTAAAACAGAGTCGGGCCGCGTCGATCGCCGGTTGGAACAGCGGTTCCGTGCTGTTGAGTTCGTTTACCTGTGCTATTGCGGCATCAAGCACGGGCAGGATCTCTCCGTTTATGACGGCCGCAATCTCAGGGTACGGGGCAGTCTCTCGACCCTCCCAGATCGCGTTATAGCGGTCGCCAGTCTCGACATTTGTCGTTGCTACGATTTGAAGGCCGGAGGTCACGCGTGACTGTTCAACGCGAAGCCATTCAGCCCTGCGAACTGCTTCTGCTTTGCGAGCCAACTCCGCCGCAGCGAGCCTGTCGCCTTCGGGGTTTTGACGGGTAAAGGTTTCAGTCTCGGTAGAGTCCCCGCTCGCAACTACTTGTAGGGAGTCGTCTTCGATGATTATCTTCAGGACACGGTTACCGTCTTGCGAAAGCCCAACTTTGCTGACCGAGAAAGAAATTGGCTCGGGCAGATTCAGCGTGACCGACACCTCTTCTGTGCCCCGCTCTGCAAATGCATAATCAAACTGAAGCTTGGCCTGTGGTGGAGGCTCGATCGACCACTCTGGAGAAAGAGATGCCCCTTCTACATCAACCGTGAAGGCCGCAGGGACTGGATTTTCGGCTGTTGTTTGGTTGCTAAGAGAAATGCGGAGCGGTGGAGGAGGTCCAGAGGTCACAGCAAAAAAGATGCCTGCGATGATTGCGAGAAGGACTGCAAATCCAATCCCAGCAAGCACTTTTATTTTCTCAGATCTTGCAAACGACTGCGGGTCGAAGGCATCAGCACCGTCGCTTTGATCGGCGGATAAGGCTGTGCCGACGGGACTGCTTGCAAAGCCATCCTGTGGAAGTTCGCGCGCTGATCCATCACCTTCTTGCAAGAAACCATCTCCCATTTCGTCAGGTTACTAGACCCCGTTTGCAGCGGACTTCGACTTCTGAGGAATCTGGCAACCTTGACGGGTTGGGTGAGCGCTCGCCTCAGACTCAGATTCGCGCGTGTGTAGTCCTCCAAGTGTATAAAAATGCGCTTTTGATTGGCCCTCCCCGCGTCGAACAACCCGATAGCAAGTTGATCGCTTCGCTTTGAATAATGGGCTAGCGGATTCGTGCCTTGATTGATCTTGCCGACCCAGAGGGTGCGCATCTGCCAAGCCCTTGCCGCAGCGGGTGTCGCAGTTCGCCCAGCCTGAGCAATCAGGGTGGTGACTGACCGGCGAACACCCCGTCAGAAGCAACGACGCCAACGCGTGCCACTGCCGTCACAATTGCTGCAAGCACGCAGCCCCCTGCAATCAGGGGTAGCAGCACACCCAGGCCCAGATCGGCTTCGAGTATCGGAAAGAAGAACACCCCCACCGCTGCGCCGGTCTTGCCTGCAGCAGTTGCAAGACCGTGGCCCGTGGCCCGCACGCGAGTCGGAAAGACTTCAGCTGGTAACAGAAATGTCGTCGAGTTGGGCCCTGCGTTCATGCAGATGTTGAACACGATGAATCCAGCAAAGACCAACACCAGACTCCTCATGCTGTCCTCTGGGAACGTTGTCGAGAACGCTAACGTGAGCAGCCCAAGGCCCATTGCTAGGAATCCGGCAATCTGCATGGTGGTGTGTCTGAATCTGGTGATCAGCACGAGCGCCACGGCAAACCCGACGATCAAGAACAAGTCGATGAACACTGCCCCCTCCGTTGAGGAAATCGCGTCAGACAGGGTGCTTCCGTCGCCTTGGATCGCAAGCGTCGCAATGATCACCGGAGTAAAGACCCCGATTCCGTATGTTGCGATGTCCATCAGGAACCACGGAATAGTGGTGAGTATGGTGAGCCTTCGCAGGCCTCCCTGAAACAACTCTCGATACGAACCGGCTGTCTCAGCGGCATCTGCTGTGTCGGCCTCGGTCAGCGAGGCCTCGACTTTGTGACCAACGAACATGCTGGCAACTTCGGCAGCTTCTTCGTGTTCGCCTTGAGCAGCCAACCACTTCGGACTTTCGGGTACCCCACGCCGGAGCAGGATGATCAGAACCGCCGGTACGGCGCCGAAGGCCAACATGTAGCGCCAAGATGAGACCGAATCAAAAACAATCAGGATGGTCAGTCCCACGAGCGCCCCGAGGACCTGTCCAACCGCCTGAAAGCTGAACGCCCCGACGAGTAGACGTACTCGGTGTCGCGCCGGAGCGATCTCTGCAATATAGGCCGCGCTAATTGGGTAGTCCGCGCCCACGCCGATCCCGAGAATGAACCGAAACGCGATCAGCGATGGAATGCTCCATGCCAGGCCTGACAGCAGTGCGAACACGACGAACAGTCCCAAGTCCAGACGGAAGGCCAGCTTTCTGCCGATGCGATCGGTGAGTCGGCCCAATCCGAATGCTCCAAAGATTGCACCCACGATTGCGGCAGCCGAGACAAGGCCTATCTGCCGTGGCGAGGCTCCAAGGTCTTCTGCGATGAGAGGTGAGGCCACGCCAATAATGAAGAAGTCAAAGCCATCGAGCATGATCCCAGTAGCTGCAAGCAGCCATACCCGCCAATGCTTCTTCGTCATAGGCGCCTCATCGAGGAGCGTGTCCAACTGGGTTCCCATTGGCTCTGAAGCTAGAAAGAGTTAGTAAAGAACAGAAGGAGCGGGGGCGACCTACAGGGAACCATTGGGTTAACAGTCGTCTGGCTGGGTTTGATTCTGGATGTTTGCTTCAGTGTCACAGGGTGTTTGTACGGTAGAACACATGTTCGATCCGAAAGATCCAGACAAGTCAGATAGAGAGAACGGTTCCGCTGCTGGTGCTGGGTCTGCTCTGTCTGCTGGTGCTGCGGGTGCTGGTGCTGAGGGTGCGGGTGCAGCCGGTGCGGGTGCAGCCGGTGCGGCTGGTTCTGCTGGTGCCGCCGGGTCTGGGTTTGGGTTGGGTGTGGAGTTGGGTGTTGTTGCGGAGCAGGGTGCGGGTGGTTTGGTTGCGTTAGCGAATCTTGCTGCC
>CANJEC010000126.1 GCA_947473395.1 Actinomycetota bacterium
CCAAGTTCATGCTCATATTTCGACACAGCGTTTGCGCCGATCAGCACTCGTCGGCCGGCGCGGCTACCAGAGGCAATCTCCACTACGGCGTAGGAAACTTCTGGACCTACAGCAAGAGCCAGGTTTGAAGGCAAGGTCCAAGGTGTGGTGGTCCAAGCCCAGATCTCGGCGCCGTCGCTGCCCTGCAGCGCAGCGGGCAAGTCGGCCGCCTCGCCACTGATTGCCTCAAGCGAGAACGCAACGGTCAACGCAGGATCTTGTCTCGGGCGCGTTGCGTCATCCAGGCGAATCTCAAAATTGGACAGTGGCGTTTCTGCAGCCCAGGAATATGGCATGACTCGGTAGGCCTCATAGACCAAGCCCTTCTCATAGAGCTGAGAGAACGCCCAAATCACCGACTCCATATAAGTGGCGTCCATGGTTTTGTAATCGTTGTCGAAGTCCACCCAGCGGGCTTGGCGACTGACGTACCGCTCCCATTCTTGGGTGAACTGCAGTACCGAGGACCGACACTGATCATTGAACTTGTCAATGCCGTACTCCGTTATTGCAACGCGACCAGAGACCCCGAGTTCTTTCTCGGTCTGCATCTCTGCAGGCAAACCATGGCAGTCCCAGCCGAAACGTCGCTCGACTCGTTTGCCGAGCATGGTCTGATAGCGAGGAACCACGTCCTTGACATAGCCGGTGAGTAGGTGGCCATAGTGCGGCAACCCGTTGGCAAAGGGTGGCCCGTCATAGAAGACAAATTCAGTGCCCTCACCTCCGCCAGCTGCGACTTGGTCAACGGAGCGCTCAAAAGTGTTTTGTTCAGCCCATCGGTCAAGGATTCGCCGCTCAATGGCAGGAAAGTCGCCCCGGGTGGGAACCGTCGGGTACGGCTGATCAGAGTCGGGTGAAGCATCAGATGGCGGCAGGGACATGTGGGTCGTGGGCTCCGGATGAGGTGAGGTAATCGGGCGCAGCACTGCTCAGATATGCAGAGCAGTGCAAGCGGTGCCTCATCCTACTGCCGAGCTTCGACGGCTTCTGATTGGGGCAGTGACACAGTCAGGTCCAGTCCCACTCAGACCCACCCAGACCGAGCCAGCCAGAGCCCGTCCGACTACTCGAGTTCGATATCCCATCGGTCAAGGCAGTCCGAACAGCGGTAAGCGACGATGTCGCCAGGCCGAAAGCCTTGGCTCCCGTCCTCTTCCAAGTACGGCCGGGTGAGCAAGTGGCAAGTTCCCCCGCAATCCACGCACACGATCTGCTCGGGTGCGAGCACCTCGGATTCACGCTGCTCGTCCTGGCCGGTCTCGCGGCCAGCACCGGGGCCCTTCTCGTAGCCGTAGAAATCTGACTGATCACTCATCGGCTTCTGCATCTCGTTCGTACTGCCATGTACTTGCCATCCGAAGCCGGTGTTTGGCACCGCCTAGGTTCGGGTCGCCGCTGTCATAACCCGAGTCTCCGTGATACATCGCGACTATCTCCGGTCCGTCTACTGCAATACGAGTCGTAAAATGCTCAAATCGTCGAGTCTCGGCTGCTGCGAACACGGCTGAAACCGTTTCGAATCGCAGCAACTGACTCAAGGTAATGAAGGTCGGGGGAGTGAGACCAACCTCGCCAGCGGCACGCAATTCAAGAACCCGATGGGGTAGCTCCCATCGGTGTTCACGAATTTCACCGTCATCAACGGTGACCTCACCAGAGTTCTCACTCCAGGGTGCAATAAAGAACGCGGTGCTGAAACGCTTTGGGGTTTCAGGCGGCGGGGTCCAATGTGACCAGCGCTTCAGATCGGCCACCTGCAAATACAGGTTGGCCTCTTCGCGTGCCTCACGAACTGCGGCTACTGCGGCAGAGCGCTCAAGGTCTTGGTCACTGACTTGTAGGTCCGTGAACCGGGCAGTTGGAATTCCTGCTGATTCGAAGTCTTCAGGATCAATGCGCCCACCAGGAAAGACCCACATACCGCCAGCAAAGGCAAGATCGCGATTGCGTTTCAGCATGAGCACATTGATGCCCTCAGGAGTATCTCGTAAGACGATCACCGTGGCAGCAGGAATCGCTGATGGGTCCCAGAGGGGCGCTTCGGCGGAACCTGGTCGAAGAGCAGATGTTGAAGGCGCTCGCTCAGTCGGGTCCACCGCTTCAAGGTAGCCCCTCTGGCCGGCGGCGGAGCTATTGAGTCTGTTCTCGTTGCCTTCCGCAGGTTTCCAGACCCCAGCGCCGCAAATCTCACCGCTTGTGGTGGTGTTCGCCTCACTCCGCGCGATCCCAAAATTCTTTGAAAAACTCTTCCTGATAGTGTTGACAGCAGAGTAGTTACGCGTCTGTAATTACATGCCTGCACCACCACATCTAGGGTGTGACCTCGAAACTGCCCCTACATGTGGTGGTTCCGGAAGAAAACTGCAGCAAGTAAGAGACATTTGGCACAGCAGCCAGGGCGGCAGCTTCGAAGGCCAGATATCTGAATTCAGCACACAAAAAGTCGAGCAGTCAGGAAACGGGGAAATCGAGTGGCAATTTCAGAAGATCTGAGAGAAATCGAAGTACTAGAGGGGCAGGACGTCGAGGCATCAGGGATCGGTATCCAGATGCGAGTTGCCAAGCGCGACGGCACCCTCGAGCCAGTAGACCTGAACAAGATCGTGCGTGCCGTTGCTCGCTGTGCTGCAGGTTTAGAAAACGTTGACGCCATGCGAGTAGCGACTCGAACCATCTCCGGCCTCGTCGACGGAGCAACCACCGAAGAACTCGACAATTTGTCGATCCGAACTGCGGCTGCCTTCATTGCAGAGGAGCCCAACTATTCCAAGCTTGCAGCTCGCCTGTTGGCAACGGTTGTGGACAAGGAAGTCCAAAACCAAGATATCTACTCCTTCTCTCAGTCAGTAGCCCTCGGTCGTGCTCAGGGTGTCATCGGCCCCGAAACCGCCGCAATGGTGGCTACGCACGCTCGCAAGCTCAATGACGCGATTCTCCCCGAGCGCAACTGGCTGTATGAGTTCTTCGGCCTGCGCACCGTGTATGACCGGTACCTCCTGCGCCACCCAGAGACCCGCAGCGTGATCGAGACTCCGCAGTACTTCCTGTTGCGCGTGGCTTGTGGTCTTTCCACCTCGCCTGAAGAGGCAATCGAGTTCTACCAACTCATCTCTTCGCTTGACTATTTGCCCTCATCACCCACTCTGTTCAACTCGGGAACCACGCACCCCCAAATGTCGAGCTGCTACTTGCTTGACTCCCCAGAAGACAACCTTGATGCCATCTACGATCGCTATCGCGATGTTGCCCGCCTTTCTAAGCATGCCGGCGGAATCGGACTCTCTTACAGTCGAATCCGTTCTCGCGGCTCCCTCATCCGGGGGACCAACGGCCTGTCGAACGGCATTGTTCCTTGGCTCAAGACGCTTGACTCCTCAGTAGCCGCTGTCAACCAGGGTGGGCGCCGCAAGGGTGCGGCCTGCGTGTACCTAGAAACATGGCATGCAGATATCGAAGCTTTCCTTGAGCTCAAAGAAAACACTGGTGACGCCGCTCGACGGACGCACAACCTCAACCTGTCCAACTGGGTCCCCGACTTGTTTATGGAGCGAGTCGAACAGGACTGGCAGTGGTCGCTCTTCGATCCCAAGAAGGTGCCGCACCTAGTCGACCTGTTCGGCGATGAGTTCCGTGAGGCTTACATCCAGGCAGAGAACGAGGGCTTGTACGAGGAGCAGATCCCGGCACGTCAGTTGTATAGCCGCATGATGCGAAGCTTGGCCGAAACCGGAAACGGCTGGATGACCTATAAGGACGCATCAAACCTGAAGTGCAACCAGACTGGTAGCACCTCCGCAGATGGCACACCCAACGTGGTGCACCTGTCCAACCTGTGCACCGAGATTCTTGAGGTCACCAATCAGTCCGAGACGGCCGTTTGTAACCTGGGATCAGTCAACCTTGGAGCCATGGTTCGCGCTGGCGAAGACGGGAAGTTGGCCTTTGACTACGACCGTCTGGCAGAGGTTGTGCAGCTAGCGGTTCCGTTCCTTGACCGGGTAGTCGACATCAACTTCTATCCGACTGACGCTGCTGGCACCTCGAATGCCAAATGGCGACCCGTTGGCCTTGGTCTGATGGGTCTGCAGGACGTGTTCTTCAAGCTGCGCCTGGCCTTTGATTCACCAGAGGCTCGCGAGCTCTCGACACGAATTTCTGAAGAGATTTACTTCCATGCGCTCACTGCGTCGAACCAGCTTGCTCAAGCTGGTGGATCGCACGGTGGATGGGAAGAGACCCGAGCATCCAAGGGCGATCTCCAGTTCGACCTCTGGGGAATTACACCGACAGGTCCCGCCCGTTGGGCAGCGCTCAAAGAGAGCATCGCAACTCACGGCTTGCGCAATTCTCTGCTCATTGCGATTGCCCCAACGGCAACGATTGCCTCAATTGCTGGCTGCTATGAGTGCATCGAGCCTCAAGTCTCCAACCTGTTCAAGCGCGAAACGCTTTCCGGGGAGTTCTTGCAGATCAATGCCTATCTGGTTCGTGAACTGCAGGCGCTCGACTTGTGGACTGAGCCAGTGATCGCAGCCATCAAGCGCGCTGAAGGGTCAGTCCAAGAAGTTGAAGAAATTCCGGAGGACGTTCGCCAACTCTTCCGCACGGCATGGGAAATCCCCATGCGCTCCTTGATCGATATGGCCGCAGGTCGTGGTGCATATATCGACCAGTCGCAGTCGCTCAACTTGTTTATGGAGTCCCCAACAATCGAGAAGCTCTCTTCGATGTACATGCATTCTTGGAAGCAAGGCCTCAAGACCACGTACTACTTGCGCTCACGGCCGGCTACCCGAATCAACAAAACCACCACTGGTACCTCGGGCAACACTTCGGGCCCAACGGGTGGCGGAGTCCCAGCCACGCCGTTGCCAACACGTGGTGCCGAGTCTCAGGTCGATGCAGAGATCCTGGATCAGGAAGGTGCTACTCGCACCTACACCGAGGAAGAAAAAATTGCCTGCTCCCTTGAAGATCCTGAGAGCTGCGACGCCTGCCAGTAAGGCCCCTGGCTGCACTGCTCAGCTGCGCCTGATCTACCCCCTGCTTTACCCCCTGATTTACCTGAACGAACACCCGCCCGAACTACCGCCCGAACACCCACCCCAGAGGAAGTCCCATGTCATTAGCTGAAGCTGCGCTGACCGAAACCGAACTCAATCCAACAGTCGACACATCAACCGCGATTGATCTGACTAACGACAATCAGACCAGTGGCCTTGCGGCTGCTCAACCCGGAAACCTGCTCGACCCCGGTTTTAATCTGACGCTACGGCCAATGAAGTACCCACAGTTCTACGACATGTATCGCGATGCAATTCGTAATACCTGGACGGTTGAAGAGGTGGACTTCTCTGATGACCTCGTTGACCTGCAACGCAAGATTGTTCCTGCCGAGCGGCACCTCATCAACAGGCTGGTTGCCTTCTTCGCAACCGGAGACTCGATTGTCTCGAACAATCTGGTGCTCAACTTGTACAAGCACATCAATAGTCCCGAGGGACGCATGTACCTGTCGCGTCAGCTCTACGAAGAGGCACTGCACGTTCAGTTCTACCTGACCTTGCTGGACTCGTACATCCCTGATCAGAACGAACGTGCAGAGGCGTTTGCTGCGATTGAGAACATTCCTTCAATCCGCCGTAAAGGCGAGTTCTGCTTCAAGTGGATTGATTCAATCAACGGCCTTGACGAACTGCACTCGAGGGCTGACCGCAAGCAGTTTTTGCTCAACCTGA
>CANJEC010000127.1 GCA_947473395.1 Actinomycetota bacterium
CCATCCCATCTCATAGAGACGCTTCGCTGGGAGACGTGCATCCCCAAGCATTGCTAGCTCGAGGGCATGAGCGGGAAGCAACTGACGACCTAACGCACCAAGCCACTGTGCTGGCAGATTCCATCGCGACTCGGGCAAGCCAAACACGGCAGACTCACCTGCCACACGAAGGTCGCATCCGCAGGCGAGCATCATTCCTCCGCCTAAACAGAAGCCCTCGATAGCTGCCAGAACTGGCTTGACTGAGACGCTCTCGGCCAATTCAGGGTAGGGCGGATCGTTGAAGCCTCCAGCGGCTACGGATTGGAGGTTTGCGCCGGCGCAGAACGCCCGCGTGCCGGTGGCGGTGAGCACTCCCGCTCGAAGTTCTGGGTTTTGATCAAGCTCGTTCCACGCTGCTCGGAGTGCTTTGAGGGTTGCCCCGTCATAGGTATTCAGACTCTCGGGGTCATCCAATGTAACGACTAGAACCGTCTGAATTTGTTCGACCAGCACCTCGGCAGCCAAGTTGCTTACACCCGGTCGAGCGACAACATCTTGATGGCGTTGCCGCGCAGAACCTTGTAAATAACCTCGTCAGAGAGCCCGATGACCATCTTCTCGACATACTCCTTGGTAAAGGGCCAGGAGGTATCGGTATGTGGGTAGTCAGTCTCAAAACAGATGTTGTTCTCGCCCACGGCACTCAGGTTGACCAGGCCATGATGATCTGCGGTGAAGCAGCCAAAGATGCGATCCCAGTAGTAGTTCGATGGGGGCTCGGGGATGCGTTCTTTTGTATGCATCCAAGCATCGTGATGTTCCCAGACTGTGTCAGCACGCTCAAGGACATATGGGATCCATCCGATCTGGCCCTCTGAATAAGCAAGACGGAGTTCAGGGAACTCAATCAGCTTTCCCGAGAACAGCCAGTCCACCATCGAGGTGAACGCGTTGTTGAATGCCAGCGTTCCACCTACAGCGGGAGGAGAGTCTGGGGATGCCGCTGGGTTCGTTGAGGACGACCCGATATGCATGCAGATGGTGACGGCATGATCGTTGCAAGCCGCAAAGAACGGATCCCAGTACCCGGTGTGAATGCTGGGAAGCTTGAGCTTGGTTGGGATCTCAGAAAAGCACACTGCATGCACTCCCCGATTGGCGTTACGAATTACCTCCTCCGCCGCAAGCTGTGGGTCCCACATCGGAATAATGCAGAGCGGAATGTTGACCCCGTTCGAGGGCTCGCACCATTCCTCCACCATCCAGTCGTTGTAGGCACGCACGCAGGCCAAAGCCAAATCTTTGTCTTGCCCCTCCATAAATGTCTGCCCACAAAAACGCGGAAAGGTTGGGAACGGTAGCGAGCCGTCGACCCAATTAACCTCAAACTCTTTGACTCGCGCGTCTCGGTCATAGCAACCCGGCCGCATCTCGTCATAGGTAAGCGGAACCATCTGCATCACCGTTCGATCGAACTTACTCAGGTCGCCGCCGGGAGTGGCTGAAAGCGGAATCGCAACGAAGCTCTTATGCACGTAGATGACCCGATCCTCGTATACCCAGTAGTCACCAGGTTGCCCATCTGGATCCATGGTGTTGTCATAACGAGCGCCCGCCTTGTGAACAAATGGCCCCCAGTTGGCTCGCTCAACTCGAGGGCCCTTCTCTCGATGTCTCTCGGGCAGCCAGGTCTGCCACACATGAGGTGGCTCTATGACATGGTCGTCCACACTGATGATCTTCGGTAACTCCATAGCAAGCTGCTCCACTCATTCGCGATTCCTCGGCTTGCCCAACAGGGTAGCCTTGTAACTGACGTCCATGTCAGTTAGATGGGGAGCTACTATGCACATTGATCCGAAAACGCTCGCAGCACCACGCGAACGCAAGGCTTCGACCATGGCCGTAGACCCCGTCACCTCTGAAGTGATTCGTGGCGAGATGGAAACAGTGTGTTTTGAGATGGCCGTGTTCGTTTCGCGCACGGCCACCACTCCGATTCTGAATCAATCGAATGAGCGCAATGCAACCATTCTGGATGCGAGCGGCAGGCTTGCTGCGTTGTCAGTGGGCATCCCACAATTCATGCTTACTTCTACTCTGCCCGTTCGTTTTGCCTTGGACTTTTTGGGTCCGGATGAATTTCGACCTGGGGATGTGTTCGTTTCGAACGATCCGTACCACGGTGGCGGTCACCTTCCTGACTACAACGTGTTCGCACCGATTTTCGCTACAGACAGCGACGGCAGTTCCAAAATGGTGCTTATCGCAAGCATTCAGTGTCATCACGGCGACACTGGCGGCGCAGTACCCGGCGGATACAACGTGACTGCGAACGACGTCTGGGGTGAGGGATCACGGTGGCCGGTAGTCAAGGTTGTTGATCAGGGAGTGGAGCGTCGCGACGTGCTCTACGCGATGGCGGTAAACAACCGTCTACCCGATCACGCTGGCGACCTTCGTGCGCAGATCGGCGCAGCGCAGTTAGCAGTTCGGCGGCTTGAGGACATGATTTTGCGTCATAGCGCCCAGACCGTTGAGGCCTCGGTGGACTACATGATCGATTACGCCTCGCGACGCTTTCGAGAGGAAGTCTCAGCCTGGCCCGATGGCTCATATTCAGCGGAGTGCTTTGTGGATCACGATCCGCTCGGAAACCCAGACGTTCGATTGGCCTGCACGATCACGGTGGCAGGAGAGGACCTCTGTATTGACTTCACTGGGTCCGATACCCGACAGGAACTGCAGGCTTGGTCGACCTACGGGAACACTCGGGGCTACACCGTCGGCCAAATCGCAGCGATGATGGATCCAGACATACCTAAGAACGAAGGCTTCTTCGAGTCCATTGAACTCATCATTCCCGAGGGGTGCGTACTCAATCCGGTTGCGAATCGCCCAGTATCAGCCGGGACTCATCACCCAGGCGCGGAAGTGGGAGAGGTAATTGCACTTGCGCTTCAAGGGGTACTTCCTAAACGGGCTGTACCGCAGGTGTACAAAACGGGAATACCAACGGTCATCATGGGAACCGACCCGCACACGGGACTGCAATTCACTGACCATTCAGCCGAGGTGTATGCCGGTTGGTGCAACGCCGCATACGGGATGGATGCATGGGGTTGCCAAGCGGCTGCCTTCGGAAATTTATGGAAAGCCACTGCTGAGATCAACGAAAGCCTCTACCCACATATTCAATGGGCTCGCGATTACCGCACTGACTCTGGTGGCGCTGGCGAGTGGCGCGGGCTGTGCGGAAGCCATTACGTCAAAGAGGTTCGAGTTGATGCGCGCGTCTACACCTATGTAGTTGGAATGAAATACCCCATGCCTGGAATTGCCGGTGGCCACAGCGGTGAGCCAAACAAGTTGGTGCTGCGAGACGGTGATGCAGATGAGGTAGTGGTTGCGCACACTGCTGATTGGATTCCGCTCCAGGCAGGCCAACGCATTCGCTATGACTACGGAGGTGGTGGCGGATGGGGTGATCCCCTCAATCGAGATCCTCAAGCTGTGCTTGATGATGTGCTCGACGAGTATGTCTCGCATGAAGCTGCCGAGAGCGAGTACGGGGTTGTGCTGACTGGATCACTCGATGATCTGAGCCTGGCGCTCGATCTTGCTCAAACCACAGCGCTGCGCACCGAACTCCGTGCCAAGCGTGCGGACAGTGCTCAGTCAGACAGTGCTCAGTCAGACAGTGCTCAGACAGACAGTGCTCAGACAGACAGTGCTCAGATAGACGGTGCGCAGTGAGCGGGTACAGGGTAGGCATTGACGTAGGTGGCACGTTTACAGACCTGATCTGCGTCACCCCCGAGGGTCGCGTGTTGCTCGACAAGACCGCTACCACCCCAGAGGACCAATCCGTTGGAGTGATGAACGGGCTCGCACTTCTTGCGCAACGCGAAGGTCGAGAGGTCGACGAGTTCTGCTCAATGATCGAAGTGCTTGTCCACGGGACCACCACCGCTGACAACACGATGATCGAGATGGATGGCGCCATCACCGGGATGCTCGTGACCGAAGGCCACCGCGACGAGATCGAGATGCGGCGGGTCCACAAGGAACAAATCTGGGACCCTTCCTATCCGGCTCCCGCGCCCATTGCGCGGCGGCGAGCTCGAATTCCGATTCCGCAACGCATGGACTACCTAGGGGAGGAACTCCTCGCTCTGGACGAGGCCGCCGTGCGCGCTGGTGTTCAGAGACTCCGACAGCTTGGAGTCGAGTCGATAGCGGTGGTCTTTTTATTCTCGTTCGTTGACCCATCCCACGAGCTTCGGGCCAGAGAAATCATTCTGGAGGAGTACCCCGAGGTTGCTCATATCTCACTGTCTCATGAGGTCATGGCTCGCGGGCCCGAGTTTGAGCGCAGCTCGACCACCTTGGTCAATGCCTATACCGCTCCAAGAATCACCTCATATGTGGCACAGCTCGAACAAAAACTCCACAGCGCAGGCTGCACAGCCCCACTGCTATTAATGCAAGCAACCGGCGGCGTCATGCCTCCTTCGTATGTTTCGCATCGAGCCGTGACGCTGCTTGGATCTGGTCCAACAGGTGGTGTGATCGGAGCTGCTCGAGCTGCTGCCGAGGCAGGGGTCACTGAGTTTGTAGCAATCGATATGGGCGGAACAAGCTTTGACATTTGCCTAGTCCGAGATGGCTTACCCGAGGTAAAGGCCGATTGGAACTGGCGTTACCGCTACTACATCGGCCTACCTATGGTCGATATTCAGTGCATCGGGGCTGGTGGCGGATCAATCGCCCGAGTTCGGCAAGGAAGCCTTCTGGTCGGGCCCGAATCTGCCGGGGCGCAACCTGGACCTGTTTGTTTCGCTCGGGGCGGAACGCTCCCAACAGTGACCGACGCCGATGCAGTGCTGGGCTACTTACGACCCACCGGTTTTGCCGATGGTCGCATGGACCTCGACCTCGAGGCTGCGCGAAAAGCCATTCGCAGCGAGGTCGCCGAGCCGCTTGACATTGATCTGATCGCTGCCGCTTGGGGGATCGAAAGAATCGTCAATGCGAATATGGCCACTGCAACGCGAAAGGTTCTCGCTGGCTACGGTGCGGACGCCCGAGAGTTGTCGCTGATTGCTTACGGTGGAAACGGTGCCGTGCATGCCTGGGCGATAGCCGAAGAACTCGGAGTCACTCGAATCTTGGTTCCGCGTGCTGCGCCAGTGTTCTCGGCACTTGGACTACTCATTGCCGACTACCGAGTCGACCTGCAACTTGCGCAGGTCTCACCCATGGCCCTGGTTGACCCAGAACAACTTCGCCGAATGCTTGTGGACCTCTCTTCAGAAGCCGTTGCCGAACTTGATCCTGCTCAACTCGACCCGCAACAGATCGATGTGCAGCGCTTCGTGCAAATGGCGTACCCAGGACAAAATTTCGACCTGAGTATTGCCGCCCCACTCGTCGGCGAGTCCTCGGATTTTCTCGCAGAACTGATCGAGAGGTTCCACGACCAGCATCTTGCAGAGCGTGGGTTTGCCTTCCGAGACAACAGCCCCGTGCTGCGCGGGGTTCGCGCACTCGTTACCGGCCATACTCCTCACCCACCAACCCTTGCCGAGTCCGCAGGAGCGAAAGATCTAGAAGGTGCTCGGACCGGTTCTCGGCCTGTGTACTTTGGTTCTGGATTTGTAGAGGCGCCCACTTTCGACGGGGGACTCCTTGGGGTTGGAGTCAGAGTCAGCGGACCAGCCTTGATTGAGGAACGGTTCACCGTGATTGTGATTCCTCCCGG
>CANJEC010000128.1 GCA_947473395.1 Actinomycetota bacterium
GATCAGACCAGCAGGACTTCTGCGGCGCGACTCAAATAAAAAGTTGAGCCCCGCAGTGGCCCGATCAACAAGATCGGCGGGTAGAGAAATCCCAAGGCGAACGAGTTCGGCAACGGCTAGGCCATAGATGGGCGGTTGGGTAATCGATGATGTGTCCGGGCGACCCCAGAACACTTCATGATCCTTTGACCCATCTAGGTACAGAACATGCGGAACAAACCCGTCCGTGTCCTGAGCTGATAGCGCTGTGGTGAGTTCTGTGACTGCACGCTCTGCGTTACCAAGATGCGCCCAAACAATGGCGTGAAAACTCGAGTCCCAAAGCCAGAGCCACGGATAGGTTTTGCTATTCGGGCAGGTAAAGCCGGGCTCGCGCCACTGTGCGGCGAGCACCTCGTACGCCTGTTCTGAAATCATCCGCGAATCCCTAACTGCATCTCTGTGACCCTAACCTGTGGCGCTCATGGCAAAACGTGCAGCATTCCTGTCGTTTCGATTCGGCCTGACCGACGGAGTCTCGGTAGTTGCGCGCACTTGGATGGATGCATTCGAGGAGTTCGGCTACGAGGTCGTCACAGTCGCTGGCGATGCCAGTGCGGACAGAACCGTGCCTGGCCTAGAACTCTCAGATGCAGCTGAGCGAGCACCCGAGACTGCTCCCGACAATTCCCCTATCAGCGCTGATGACACTGCGCTCACCTTGCGGCTGACTGACGCGCTTGCCGATGCCGACCTAGTGGTAGTTGAGAATCTGCTGACTATTCCCATGAACCTGACGGCCTCTCGCGCCACTGCAAGAGTGCTTGCCGGCAGGCCAGCGCTGCTGCACCACCACGACCCCCCGTGGCATCGCGAGCGATTTGCACACGTCACCGAATTGCCGGCAACCAACCCATCTTGGCGCCATGTTGCAATCAATCGAATCCTGCGAGATGAACTAGCAGAGCGCGGAATTGCAGCAGCAATTATCTACAACGGGTTTCCTACCCCTGTTCGTCGGAGTCGCAGGGAGACCGAGCAGTTGCGTCGCGATGTGCGGCGATCTGTCGGGATTGCTTCAGAGGAACTAGTCGTTGCCCATCCGGTGCGGGCCATTCAGCGCAAAAACATTCCTGCTGCGATCCGCCTAGCAGAAGCAGTGGGAGCCACCTATTGGCTGCTTGGTCCTGCCGAAGAGGGCTACGGCGAGGAATTACAGCGGCTGTTGAGTGACGCAGCATGCAAGGTGGTTCATCACGAATGGACCGACGTTGAAGGTATCTACGCTGCCGCCGATCACATTGCATTTCCCTCTACTTGGGAGGGGTTTGGAAACCCACCTATCGAGGCCGCTCTCTATCGGAAAACGGTGAGCGTGGGCGAGTACCCCGTCGGCAAAGAACTTCGAGCCTTTGGGTTTGACTGGTTCGACCCAACTGACACCCACGGCATTGCAGCAGCGCTCGCAGAGCCTGACTCGCCTAGCGTGACGGCAATGCTCGACTGCAATGAGCGTGTTGCTAGCGAAAACTTCTCCCTAGGGAGAATGCGCAATTCGCTCCATCAACTCCTCGATGGTGCAGGTTGGCTTCCATGAGCGACCCGGTACTCGATAGACGCGACCGCATCCGTAAGCTCTGTGAGCTCGGATCCAAGATCGGGTACTCGTGTTTTGGTGCCGCAATGTTGCTCTTTGTTGTCGCCTTTATTGCCGACTTTCCCTCTTGGATCGTGCCGGTCATCATCGCCGCAATGGTTCTGGGATCAGTCACTCTGTTACCAGCGATCGTGTTCGGATACGGGGTCAAGGCAGCAGACGCCGAGGATCGCGGCGAGAAGTTCGGTTACTGAACACCCGCACTAGACCTGCTTCACCGAGGCCACTTTCCAGACTGCCTCGACTTCGTATTCGCAGCTGTCAATGACCCCGCATGTGATCTGTGGAATGTGCCGCTCCACCTGAACCTCTACCCGCAAAGACAGCTTGGGGCCATCCGCAGAGGTTCCAGTAACTACCAACGTGGTTGCCAGAGAGTGACGATCAAACGCAACCACTTCTACTGTCCGAGATGTTTCGGCCCAAGCCCAACCCGCATGCAAGAGAGCAGCGCGATCAGCAACCTGCGCTGGGCCAGCAGAGAGTGATGACACTCCGCGGCAGCGCTCGCCAACAGCTGCGAGGTCTTGTGGTGCAGCTAAGGCTGGCGTAGCGGAGCGGTTCAAGATCTGCGCCGTGGTGCTTTCGTCCAAATAGGCCCACGCGTAGCCATCTGGAAAGGTCAGCGCAGTGGGCGCAAAGCGGTGTCCTCCCGTATGCGAAGCCCGCCACACTCTGACTGGGGATGGTGCATCGCCAAGCTGGGAGGAGATTGTGGAATACAGGGCCATGCCCGCTTGACCACAGCAGACATCACGTTTGCCGTGCGTGCAGATCAGTAGGTCAATCACGTCTGCCCCAACCATCCCTTGGAACTGCTCATACGCTGCAATCGCAGGTTCGTCTGCATTCACCAATGCCCGCGCTAGTGGCAAAACCTGTCCTGGGTTGAGCAGCCATTCGCGCCGCTCGAAGGGGACCGCTGTTTCGACCTGAAAAACCGGGGGCGCTGACTCGGCGACTGAGGGGACGGGCCGCTTCTCAAAGGCCAAGACTCGCACCGCATTTGGGGCAGCACTCTCTGGACCAGCACTGGCCAAGCCCGCTGAGGCTGCTACGAGCCCCTGGGGGCGCCATCTTCGGCCATCTGGGCCTTTGATGCTGGCAAAGGGTTTTCTGTTGGATCGATCCTCTGCAGTCTGCGGAGTCCTCGCAGCGCCATCCTCGCTCAGCGAGAAGAATGGGTCGTGCATCGAGATATCTCGCTCCCATGGCAGCGGAACCTCTATGCAGAGAAAAGCATCGTAGGCAACAGCCGAGCCGATCGGGTCTGCCAGAAAACCCTGGCGAAACGGGGAGCAACGCTCGGAGGTAATTGCTAACTCGACCAAGGGCTGCATGACACTGCACTCTAGGTCCGACACTGAGCCTGTGAGCCCCTCTTCAGCACAAGCCCAAGCCTCCACGCGCGAGTACCCTTATGCCACTTGCTATGAGACTTCCTGCTGCCGAACGCCGAGAACAACTCCTCCACACTGCAGTGTCGGTGTTTGCCGAACATGGGTACCACGCCACATCCATGAATGAGGTGGCAGAGGCCGCTGGAGTTACCAAGCCAGTTCTCTACCAGCACTTTGCATCCAAGCGAGAGTTGTTTATTGAGTTGCTCACCGAGATCGGCGCAGAACTGCAAGAGACCATCTCGAAAGCCACTGCCGAGGCCGCTGGGCCGCGGCAGCAGATTGAGAATGGGTTCAGGGCCTATTTTGGATTTGCCAGCGACCACACTGATTCGTTCAAGGTGCTCTTTGGTGCAGGGGCCCGGCGAGACCCTGAGTTTGCTTCATTCGCGCTTGGGGTAGAAACCTCCATCGCCGAAAGCATTGCCGATCTGATCATGGTCGAGGGTGAGCCTGTGGCGCATCGCTACTTGCTCGCTCACAGCATCGTAGGCATGACCGAAGCCGCCACTCGCTACTGGCTCTCCCATCAGCGCGAACCTGGGGTAGACCTACTAGCCGAGCAACTCTCTCAGCTGGCCTGGTCGGGCATGCGCGGCATTCGCAGCCCTTCTTGAACCAACTCACCCGCTACAAGTCGAACCCACAGATAGCCAAAACCACAGATAGGCAGTACGAACATGACCAAAGAATCCCCCCAAGGCCAACGAGAGGGAGACGGCTCAGACTGGTATGAGGTTGTTGTTGAGATCCCGAAAGGGTCGCGCAACAAGTACGAGATTGACCACGAACATGGCGAGGCTTGGCTAGATCGTCACCTGTTCTCCACCACTGTGTACCCCACCGAGTATGGGTTCTTTCCACATACCTTGGCCGAAGATGGCGACCCGCTCGATGCGCTCGTACTGCTCGAAGAAGCAACCTTTCCTGGTTGCCATATTCGAGCCCGGCCGATTGCGGTACTCGAGATGACCGACGAGGCTGGTCGAGACCTCAAGGTGCTCTGTGTTCCTTCAGGTGACCCAAGGTGGGATTTTCTACAAGACGTCGGTGATGTTCCCAAGCACCAACTCGCAGAAATTCAGCAGTTCTTTAAGGTCTACAAGGACCTCGAACCGGGCAAGGCAAGCGCTGTTGGCGAATGGAGCAACCGTGCCGCAGCGATTAGTGCGATTGCCGCAGACCGGGCCAGATTCGTGTAGGTCGTTCTTGTAACTCGCAGCTATCCCAAGAATTCTCTCAGGTTTGAGCTAGCTTTTCCTTGTTCACTCAACTGAAAGGGAACTCATTATGTTGTCTCTCCTAGCTCAGGAATCAAGCTCAGGTGGCGCCCTCGGTGGTGGCATCGCCTTGGTGTTGTTTATCGTGGGCATCGGCCTCACCGTCTTGATCTTGGCCTCCATGTGGAAGATCTTCGCCAAGATGACCCAGCCCGGATGGTACGGAATCATCCCCATTTTTAACTACTGCGTGATTGCTAAGAAATCTGGCAAAGACTGGTGGTGGGGACTCCTGACCGTGGTTCCCTGTATTCAAATTATTTTCCAAATCATATTGTTGAACCAGCTTTCAAAGCTGTTTGGTAAGGGAGTCGGCTACACCCTCGGACTTATCTTCTTGCCATTCATCTTTCTGCCAGTTCTCGCCTTTGGGTCCGCCGAGTATCAGGGTCCAGACGGCAAAGCCTTCTGAAGAGCACAGCTTTCTGAATGAAATGAACTGAGTTACTCAGGGTTACGCGGTACCTCGATATTCATCTGGGTACCGCGAACCCTGACCTCTCGATGTGAGAGTGCTTCAAAGGCTGCTTGATCCTGATCGGTGAGGTCTCTACCCGACAAGCTTCGCGGCCAGCGCTTGTCATAGAGAACTGCTGCGAGTTCAACGCTGTACAAGTACAGCGTGCCCAGCAGATAGCTCCAAGACAACAACCCGAGCACCAGCACGAACACCCCGTAGGTGTCGCTTGATTGGGTCACGATTCGAGTCACGTAGTAGCCGCCGAGTGACTGCAAGGCCCACCAGCCCAGCCCTGTGGCGAGAGCCCCAGGGAGTTGGTTGCGAAGCGGAATTTTTCTAGCACAGAGCACCGCATGAAGCCCCAAGTAGCCGACGGCGCCTGCCAGCACGGCCAATCCAGCCGAGAGCACCCAGCGCAGCGCAGGCGAGGCATCGCCAGCGAGCAACCAGCGCCCAGCACCCGTGAGTACTGCACAGGCAAGAATCAGCAGCGCACCTGGTAAGTCCCGCAACCTCCGCAGCAGCCACGGAGGGCGATCGAATTGAGGTACTTCCCACATAGTGTTCAGCGACTCCTGCAACATGTCGAGCAGACCAAGGCCCGCCCATATCGAGACCAGAATCGATGCAATGAGCACAAAGGCGCTGCCGCCGATCGAACCAGTTTCTTTAGAAATCTCGGTACCGATCACTGGCACATTGCCGAGAACCGAATCAATCAACTTGTTCTGCAGGTCCTCGTTGCCGCGCAGGATTAACCCGAGCGCATTTACAAAAGCCAGCATCAGTGGGAACAGTGAGAAGAACCCCTTATAGGCGAGCAGCATTGCTAACTGCCCGCCCTTATCGTCACCAAACTTCTTTGCCACGCCAAAGGTGACAGCGAGTACTGGCACACCTCGATGCCACGCATCAACGCGATCAATGGTTCGGTTCAGCAGATTCTGCTCAGGCTGCTCAGAC
>CANJEC010000129.1 GCA_947473395.1 Actinomycetota bacterium
CTTGAGGCAACGAGGGATGCAGTTGCAGTAGTTGAGTTCAACGACTTGGCTGCACTAGAAGCCGAGTTGGCTGTGGGTGATGTGGCAATGGTGCTTGCCGAACCAGCGCTGACAAACATTGGCATTGTGCTGCCCGATGAGGGTTACCACACTGAGTTGCGCAGACTCACTCGACAATACGGAACCCTGCTCTGCATCGATGAAACGCACACCATTTGTGTGGGTCCAGGTGGAGCCACTGCTGCTTGGGGACTCGAGCCAGATTTCTTTACCATCGGTAAGCCACTCGCTGGTGGGGTACCAGTCGGCGCATTCGCCATGACCACAGAACTCGCTGCGCGCCTTGCTGAGCCTGTTTTTGGCGAACTTTCGGATGTGTCTGGAATCGGTGGAACCTTGTCGGGGAACGCGCTCTCGATTGCAGCGCTGCGGGCCACCATGGAGGCGCGGTTGCTACCGGAAGACTTCGACCGCATGATTCCACTTGCTGAGCGCTGGACAGACGGGGTTGCTAACGCAATCGCAGAAGCGGGCCTGGATTGGCATGTGCAGCAGTTGGGATGTCGCGCCGAGTACTGGTTCTGCCCACCTCCACGAAACGGTGGGCAAGCATCGGCCGCCCTAGATGGAGACCTCGAGGCCTATCTGCACCTCTATGCGCTCAATCGTGGGGTGCTGCTAGCGCCCTTCCATAACATGGCGCTGATGTCTCCCGATACCACCGAAGCAGATGTTGACGCTCACACTGCAGTCTTTGCTGAATCCGTGGCGAAGCTCGTTCAACTATGAAAGCAGGCAGGCCGTGACTCTTGATGAAGTAGCTGCAGCATGTCCGTACGACCTTGGGCAGTCCTCCCCACTCCTGATTACCCAACAGATGGTCGACGCCCATGCCGAAACCACGGGTGATGCCCAATGGATTCATAATGACCCCGAACGGGCAATTCGGGAGTCGCCCTTTGGGGCTCCCATAGTTCAAGGGTTCTTGTTGTTGGCAGTCTTGACTCAGCTCTCGGCGGGCCTGCAGTTTCCCCCTTTTGGTCCAGTGACCATGTTGGTCAACTATGGGTTCGATCGGGTCCGCTTCTTGCAGGCAGTTCCAGTTGGAAGTTCGGTGCGGTTGAGCGGCAGTTTGGTCGAGGTTCGTGAACGCACCGATTCATCGGCGGTTCTGTCGATTGATGTGCAACTGACTTGTGAACCATCTCTTCAGGCCGGCCCTGCAATGGTTGCCCGGTGGTTGTTTCTTGCTCAGCCCAGCTAGCGCGTTGCTCAGCAGTGATCGGCACAGTAGAATGACTTCATGTTGATCTTCACCACACTGGTTTCCTCAACACTCCTTCTCCTCAGCTAGGCGAGCCTGATTCTCTGGCTCGCCGAACCTCCTGCGCCCACGCAGGAGGTTCTTCGGTTTTCAGGAGAGACTTCCCAACAAGCAGTACCCAATAAGCAGTAACCAACAAGCAGTAACCAACAAGCAGTAGCCAATTTGCACTGAATAGGACCAAGCCATGTCACTCGAACTCGTGCCAACAAAGAAAATGCCTTTCGAGAAGTACCGGCCATTCCTTCCACTTGAGGATGTGGCACAGGTGTCCGCTCCGCGAGCTTGGCCCGACCAGCGAATCGAGGTGGCGCCAGTCTGGTGTTCCGTTGATCTGCGTGACGGCAATCAGGCCCTCATCGATCCCATGGATCCCGTCCGTAAGTTGCGGATGTTCCAGACCCTTGTAGACATGGGCTTTACCGAGATCGAGGTGGGTTTCCCATCGGCCTCGCAGACCGACTTCGATTTTGTGCGTCAACTCATCGAGCAGGACCTGATTCCTGACGGCGTCACCATTCAGGTTCTGGTGCAGTGTCGTGAGGAACTCATTGAGCGCACCTATGAGTCCATTGCTGGTGCCAAGAGCGCCATTGTGCACTTCTACAACTCCACCTCGATCCTGCAGCGCCGCGTAGTGTTCGGCCTTGATTGCGAGGGGATCATCGAGATTGCAACCAACGCCGCACGTATCTCACGCAAGCTCGAAGCAAGCATTCCTGGTACTGCAGTTCGCTACGAATATTCGCCCGAATCCTTCACCGGCACCGAGCCTGATTTTGCAATCCAGATTTGTGCAGCCGTCATGGATGCACTCGAGTTGGCACCAGACGAGAAACTGATCCTGAATCTGCCCGCCACCGTCGAGATGTACACGCCCAACGTGTACGCCGATGTCATTGAGTATCTGCACCGCAATCTTCCCAATCGCGACCAAGTGGTGCTGTCGCTGCACCCACACAATGATCGCGGCACAGCCGTGGCCGCCGCCGAGTTGGCGCTGATGGCGGGCGCTGATCGAATCGAAGGAACGCTGTTTGGCAATGGCGAGCGGACTGGCAACGTCGACATCATCACCTTGGCCATGAACCTGTTCACACAGGGTGTTGACCCAATGTTGGACCTGTCCGATATTGATGGACTTCGCAGGACTGCCGAGTATTGCAACCGCTTACCCGTGCACGAGCGGCACCCCTATGTCGGCGACCTTGTCTACACCGCCTTCTCGGGCTCACATCAAGATGCAATCAAGAAGGGCCTCGACGCGCTTGATCCGTCAATTGCGGCTACTGCGGCGCAGGGGGCTAAGGAGTATGAAAGCTGGGAGGTTCCCTACCTGCCAATTGATCCCGCACATGTGGGCCGCAACTACGAGGCCGTCATCAGGGTGAACAGCCAGTCAGGCAAGGGCGGCGTGGCCTATGTGATGAAGGCCGAGTACGGCCTGGATCTACCTCGCAGATTGCAGATCGAGTTCTCTCGAAGGATTCAGCATGTGGCCGAGGACTCAGGGACAGAGATCAGCCCCGACGTGATGTGGTCAGAGTTTGAATCCGCCTACCTGCTGCCAAGTTCACAGGGCGTCGAACTGC
Organism: Actinomycetota bacterium; assembly: GCA_947473395.1. Lineage (GTDB taxonomy): Bacteria > Actinomycetota > Acidimicrobiia > Acidimicrobiales > Microtrichaceae > IMCC26207. Next base: position 2,917 of record CANJEC010000129.1, read on the forward strand.
GCTCCGCAGAAGTCACCACGACTGACGAGGGAGCAAAAATTGTTGCGCAACTAGTAGTGGGCGGCCAAGCGCGCACCGTGTCCGGTGCTGGAGGCGGCCCAATTGCTGCCTTTATGCATGCACTTGCTGATGACGAGGTCATCGGGGCCGTGGCAGTTGGCCTCGACGTCGTGGACTACGCCGAACACGCTGTTGCAGTTGGTGGAATCTCTGCCGGTTCGAATGCAACCGCTGTTGCGTTCGTAGAGACCAAGGCCGCTGACGGAACGGTGCATTGGGGTGTTGGCTTACACGAGAGCATCCTGACTGCCTCGCTACGCGCCGTGATCTCTGCGCTCAATCAATTCTCATCGACTGAGTAGAAGCTAAGTTGAGCCGCGCAGTTCAACGCAGCTTCCGCTGCGTTAGCTAGCGGCCAGTAGAGATGTACGCGTGCAGCTGACGTGTTTCATCTTCTAGTTCGGTAAGTCTCCATTTTACGACGTCACCAATGCTGACAATCCCAGATAACGAACCGTGAACGATCACTGGCACGTGCCGGATGCGGCGGTTTGTCATCCTGCGCATGATCTCCTCAACCGAATCCTCGGGGGCGCAGGTCACAACTTCCGAGGTCATCAACTCGGTCACGGACTCATGCAGGATCTGGCCACCGCGTTCAGCCAGTGCGCGAACAAGATCACGCTCGGAAATCACACCCTGAATGGTCACTCCGTCGGTTGAAACAACCAGTGCTCCTACCCCCTGCAGGCGGAGTTTGTCTGCTGCCTCGGCAGCGGTAGCCAACGGTGAGATGGTTGCCACCGTCGCGCCCTTTGCTGCAAGGATTCCGGAAACTCTCATGATGGACCTCCTGTTGTTGAGGAGAAGTTCTGCTTCTCCTTAGTCTCGCGCGACTGCAAGGGTTTCGGTAGGGAAAATAATTTCCGGTGAATTCTGAGAATTTCTCGTGAAGCGGCGTGGGAATCAGGAACTCAGAGGCGAGAATGTCTAGGTGGAACAGACACCCCATACGCTGCCTTCCCAAGCGCAGGCTCCCCAAACACAGGCTCCCCAAACACATGCACAGTTGTCGGCTCCGCAGAGCAGCGCGGTAGGGCCAACGGGTTCGCTGTCAGATCATGTTGTTGAATACATCGACCGTCATCACCCTCGCTTGGGGTCGTTCCTGCTCAAGCTGCGCTTCGGCGGGCTTCGCACTATTGAGCCAACCCCAGTGCTCGGCGCTGCCGTTTTGAGCGCTGGTACTGGTGCCGGCCTAGGCCTGAGTCGGGCTTTGGGTCGTGGCCGTAGCGGCAGGTCGCGGGTGCCGCTTGCGCTCGCTGCGCCAGGTGGAACGCTGGCCCTGTGGGTTGCCGTTTGGCGCTGGGATGCTGCGCGCTGGCGGCGACGTCATGTTTCGATGGTGCTGGATCTCACACCTGAGCGACTCACCGACCTAGTAGAGAAACTGCGCTCAGAAGGATTCTCGGTGGACCGATGGGTAGGTCAGCGATCGGCGGGCGGGGCTCGATTCGGGATTTCCTGCCGAGCGCGAGATCTGCGAAAGGTCAATGCTGCAATCGGTCAGATCGGTCATGAAGCCCTGACTTCAGCTTCTGCTCGGCTTGCCTAGACTCTTGTCAGGTATTGCAGTTCGGGCCAAGTCCGCCGGGACTCAAGATGACCGCCCCCAACCTAGAACGGTAATCAGACATGGCACTTTTCAAAGTCGGTATTCAGCTTCAGCCGCAGGCAACTACCATGAGTTCCTTGCTCGACACTGCTCGTGCAGTCGAAGAAATCGGGGTCGACTCGGTGTGGACTTGGGACCATTTCTACCCGCTCTACGGAGACCCAGATGCCGCTCACTTCGAGGGATACTCGGTGCTAGCTGCGATGGCAGCTCAAACATCTCGGGTGCAGCTCGGGGCGCTAGTGAGTTGTAACTCGTATCGAAACCCAAACCTGCATGCAGATATCGCCCGGACGATTGATCACATCTCGGGTGGGCGTTTTGTGCTCGGAATCGGATCAGGCTGGTTCGAGCGCGACTACGAAGAATTCGGCTTTGAGTTCGGCACGGCCGCTTCACGACTTGCCAATCTTGGCCGTGACTTACCCATCATCGTTGAGCGCGTTGCTCGGCTTAACCCGCCACCGATTGGCTCGTTGCCAATCATGATCGGTGGGAGTGGGCGCAAAGTCACCCTGCGCCTAGTTGCGCAGTACGCAGACATGTGGAATGCGTTTGGCCCGCCAGAGAACTTTGCCGAACTCAACGCTGTGCTCAATACCTGGTGCGAAAAGGTTGATCGAGATCCAGCGAGCATCGAACGCACAGTTGCCATTAATGCCTCCGAGGTGGACAACTGGCAGGCCTACCTTGAGGCCGGGGCGCAGCATCTGATTCTGATGAGTTCCGATCCGTTCGCCGTAGATGCCGCAGCCACTCTGGTTGAGTACGCCCGCAGCTAGCTCCGCAGCGCTAGTTCCCGTTGCTCGTGCTGTTGCTAGCGCCGCTGCTGGTGCTGCTCTTACTAGCAACGGTGCTCGTGGTTGTAGCTGAACTTGAGCTGTTGCCTGAATTTGAGTTGTTTCCTGAACTGAGAGTTGAGGTCGTAGAGGCCGCAACGATGCTTGATAGGTTGGCGGCAAGGTCGGGGCAACTGCCGGTGATCCCCTTTGTCTTGAGTATCCGCCGGACCGAGGCAACTACCTGCTCCTGATCGAGTCGCCCAGATGAGATCGCTTCAGTGATCTGGGCGTGAACCTCAGGAACCGAATCTGCTCCAGCGACTAGGGCGATGTCTGACCCC
>CANJEC010000130.1 GCA_947473395.1 Actinomycetota bacterium
AGGGCAGTTGGCAGTGGCTGCGTCGGCTGGCCTTGCGCGTGGCTTGTTTGGCGCTCTGACCGAACTCGGCCTGGCCTACTCAAGATCTGAACTCAAGCTCGAGGAGGCCACCGATTCCTTCGTTCAACTGATACATCAACTCGGAGTTCGGTCAGGCTGAGCAACCGCTTGGCTACAGAGTTAGAACTGCACCTGCCGCTAAGATCGCCCTGATGGATTTCGGCGCCCTGCTCGTACTGGTAACTGGACTTGTTGTGTTCCTCACCCTTGCGGGTCTGCTCGTGGATCGGCCTGAATGGGGAATTCCACTTGTTGCCATTGGAGCCGCGGCCTCGGTCTCGGGGTTCACTCGGGCACTCTCTTCATTTGGCGGATTCTCCGTGTATGTCGGTGATGCAGCATCGGCCGCTCTCTTAGTTGCGCTTGGAATCCAACTCCTTGCTGGCCGACCCCTCAGGCGACCCGCATTCGGGTGGGCGGGGCTGCTGCTACTTGCCGGGCTAGCGCTCCTTCGCGGCCTTGGCACATTTGGCGTCGAACTTGTCGTCCGGTCGTATCGCTCCGAAATTGCGCTCTTGGCAGCCGGCCTGTTCTTTGCCGCACAACAAATACCTGCTCAGCGCGTCGAGCTATTTTTGCGACGCACATGGACGGCAATTGCGATCTTCATGAGCGCTGTCGCGATCCTGTTCCTTCTCCGCTTCGGCCTGAACTCGTCGGTGGCGAGCAGGGACAGGCCCCTCAACGCGCAACAGGCCTTGTTTATTACTCAGGCAATCTTTTTTCTGCTGGTACGGGGCCGTCAAGGCAAATTCAATTGGCTCGCTGCCTTCTTTGGATTGATCGTCTTATTGTCTCAACAACGCACAGTCTGGATTGCAACCCTGCTTGGCATATTTGCTCTCTGGAGCGTGCTCGCACCGAGTGGTCGCCTGAAGCAAAGGGTTTCTGTTGGCGTTGGAGCGTTGGTCGCACTACTCGTAGCTTTATGGACAGTGCTTTCCTCAAGTCAAGCTGGACTGGCCCTCCAAAAAGCAGTCTCAGAAGACGGCACGTTCCTTTGGCGAGTTGAGGGATGGAACGTATTGCTCTCTCAGCAGTTTCACGGACCAGGGTTGAATCTCGTGCTTGGCAATCCGGCCGGAAAAGGCGCTGAGCGACGCATCTTCGATCAACTCATCACAGTCTCGGCTCACAGTCAGTGGATCACCGAGATGCTCGCAGGCGGGATCCTTGCTGTGATCCTGTTCGGCCTAGTCACCGTGGTACCCCTGAGCAAAACTTGGCGGCGGGACCTCAGGCTTCGAATTCCAAGCCCTCTCCTCGCAGTCACCGTAGTGGCAATGACCTTCACAATTAGCTACCAGCTAGGGCCTGAACAAGGAGTGTTGTTTGGGCTCCTAGGGGCAGGCATCGGAACGCATACAACACTGGTGAATCAATCCAACAGCGCAAGCGAAAGCACAGTCGTGGAGACGCACCCAAGTGGATAGCCATCAGGGTCGTGGTTCTCTGCCAACAGTTACCGTGGTGCTCGCCACCCATAACCGCAGGTCCACAACCATGCGATGCTTAGAGTCGCTGCTTCACGCAGCAGATGAGCAAACCTGCCAACTCCGTGTCATTCACGTTGACGATGGCTCAACTGACGGTACTGCCGATGCAGTCCACGGAATGCTCCCAGAGGCTCAGCAGATTCTCGGCGATGGCAGCCTGTACTGGGCTGGGGCAATGCGCCTGGGGTTAGCCCGCGCGTACGAGTCGAAACCCGACTATGTGCTCTGGCTCAACGACGATGTGGTGTTGCGTGAGTCAGCGCTTCGCTCACTGTTGACGCTCAGCCCCGACCCCGAGGGTCCCACTATCGCCGTCGCCGCCATGCGAGATCCGTCGACGGGCCACTGTTCCTACTCGGCGGTGCGAGTGCAGCGCTCCTGGCGACGAACCGTGTTCACCCCGATTGAGCCCAGCCACACAGAGGAGTGGGCATCCGGCGACACCATGAACGGCAATCTGGTTTTGGTACCTCGAGGCGTCTACGAACGGGTCGGGGGTTTCGACCCGGTGTTTTGTCATGGCATGGCCGATTTTGACTATGGGCTTCGGGCCACCCGCCGTCACGGGGTAACGGTCCGTGTGTCTCGGGAGTTTCTTGGCGACTGTGCGCAGAACAGGCTGAGCGAGTCGTTCAGGGATCCCACCCTCTCGTTACGCGCTCGCTGGGCTCTGATGATGTCCCCCAAAGGTTTGCCGCCTCGACAGTGGATCCACTTTCAGCGACTGCACGGCGGGCCAACATGGATGATCCCAGCGTTCGCTCCCTACCTCCATGTGTTGCTGCTACATCGGCGCCCCTCCAGGATCCGCTCGAAATGAAGGTCCTCGTCGTCCACAACCGGTACCGGTCCGCTCAGCCATCGGGCGAGAACGCTGCTGTCGACAATCAAATTCGCCACCTCCTTGCTGCAGGCGTGGAAGTAGTGACCTACTTCAGGTCCAGTGACGAGATCGATGCGTTCGCCGTCGGCGATCGACTGACGCTGGCTGCGCGGCCCATCTATTCTCGCGAGGACAGCCAGGCTCTTCGCGCGTTGATGCAAACCGAGCAGCCAGACCTTGTACACCTGCACAACCCGTATCCACTGATTTCCCCGTGGGTCATCAGAGTTGCTCGCGAGGCCCGCGTACCGATTGTGCAGACAGTCCACAATCGCCGATTTTTCTGTGCCAACGGACTTGCGTTTCGAGATGGCTCCGATTGCAGCGATTGTGCCGGGCATCGATTCGCATTCCCTGCGGTCCGCCATGCCTGCTACCGGGACTCCAAGGTCCAGAGTCTGGTGATGGCAGGCTCTCTCGCAGCCCACCGATCCACGTGGGATCTTGTAGATCGCTTCCTGCCAGTCAGCGAAGAACTCGCTGCAGAAATGCGACTCGCAGGTGTCAATGATGAGCGTCTCACCGTTGTGCCTAACGGTGTCGACGACCCACTCGGTGCAGAGGCCACCGTGGCCGCGCCCCGCAACGTTCTGTTGTACGTGGGGCGTCTCGATACAACAAAGGGCATTCATCTGCTCCTTAATGCTTGGCAAATCGTTGCGGCGCAGCATCCGACAGCGATGCTCAGGATTGTGGGAGACGGAGATGAGCGCCTAGCCGTTGCCGAGCGGGCGGCTCAGTTGCCAAGGGTCAGCCTCCTCGGAACTCTGGAACGCTTAGGCGTTTTCGCAGCGATGCAGGCCGCTTCAGTGGTGGTGGTTCCCTCCCTATCCAAGGAGGCACTCAGCGTGGTTGTGATTGAAGCGCTCGCAGCAGGTCGCCCGGTCATCGCCACCCGATCTGGCGCCGTGCGCTCGTTAGTCGATGACTCGGTTGGATGGTCCGTGGACGCGAAAGCCGCATCGCTTGCCCACGCCATGGGCGAGGCCCTCTCGCATCCTGAGGAGGTTGCTCACCGGGGTACTGCAGGGAGACATCGATTCCTGAGTGACTTCACGAGCGAGGTCGCTACCGCAAAATTGCTCTCCGCCTACTCCTCCGTGATCATGGCTAAAAGGTCGTCATCGAAGTTGCGACGAGTAGTGGTCGTCTCCCAACGGGTCCCTCAGTACCGAGTCCCTTTTTTCGACGGCTTACGGAACCTCTTGCGGGATCAGGGAATCCAGTTAGAAGTGCTAGAAGGCGGCAGTCGAGAAGGCGAGCTTCGCGGTGATGGTGCGGAACTGCCATGGGCAATTCCCATCACCTACCGGCGCCTTGCGGTAGGGCAACGCGAATTGATCACACAATCGGTACTGAAGAGAGTGGCCGATGCAGACCTAGTGATTGTCGAGCAGGCAAGCAAGTTGGTGACCAATAACGCATTGCTCATTTGGCGGCGCATTGGTGGACCGAAGGTGGCCTTCTGGGGGCACGGGAGAAACCGCAACGATGCTCGCCGCTCCCGAGTTGGCGAATGGTGGAAGAACAAAATTCTGAGCCAGAGCGACTGGTTCTTCGGTTACACCTCTGGAGTAGTTGATGAAGTGGTGCACATGGGATTTCCCCGGGAACGCGTCACCGATGTGTGCAATGCCATCGATACCACCCAACTGCGCAGGCTTCGAGACTCGGTGACCGCAGAGGAGACAGCGGTAGTTCGCTCAGAACTCGGACTCGGCGATGGGCCTGTCGGTCTCTTTGTGGGGTCACTCGTCCCGGAAAAATCCATCGCCATGCTTGCGGAGATTGGCGATCGGGTTCGCTGCGAGGTGCCCGGCTTTCAACTCGTCGTGGCTGGCGAAGGTCCCGAGCGTCCGGTACTTGAATCATTGGCACGCTCCCGCCCATGGATGAATCTGGTCGGAGCCAAATTCGGTGCGGATCTGGCTGCCATTGCCTCGACCGCTTCTGTCATGGTGATCCCCGGCTGGGTGGGACTGGTGGTCATCGATGCGGCGGCCCTCGGCCTGCCGCTGGTCACCACGGACCGACCGGAACACAGCGTTGAGATCGACTACCTCACTGATGGCGTCAACGGACTGATCTGCTCCAACAACGCAATGGTGATGGGCGATGCCATTGCCGAGTTACTCGGTGACCCACAGCGACTTGCAGCTATGTCAGAGGCTGCGCTTGAACTAGCTCAGACCGCGACCATCGAGAACATGTGCCAGCGTTTTGGTGCAGGGGTGCTGGCCTGTCTGAATGGAGAACCCTCCCCGGCCTAGCGGCGATCAAATTGCACGAACACCGGTGCCCGCCCAATCAGTCGGTACACCAGTGTGTGCGTGACTGGCACGGACTCGCCCATCGGGGATCTCGCCAGGCGCCTTAGCAAGATAATTCGCCCCGAAACCTAAATCCTCTTCGTTATGTCCAAACCTGTAGGAATTGAATTGATGTTGTTCTGTCGTGACTCCGTCAACTCGAAGGCCGCGGGAATGGCTAATCCACTCCTGTTAGCCTTGGTTTTCAAAGCAAGTACGGCAAGGAAACGGTGCGCACATGGCAGTTGATCCCGACGAGTTTGCGCAAAGGTACCTCAGCGGCACCCATCTCTACGGAGATGACTTCGGTCCGGAAGAAATCGCCGCTTGGTTCGCAGACGAGGCAGAGGGGTACTCGGGTTTAGCGGCTTCCCCCGGAGGCGAGGATGCTGGCTATTCGTACTACGCATTGAATGAACTGCACGCCCTGCGAAACCTTCCGGATCAAGAGTTCTCTCGAGTGCTGGGAGTGGGGTCAGCATATGGCCACGAGTTGCTCCCGTTTGTGGGCGAGTCGTCGATTGTGACAATCCTCGACCCCTCCGAGGTGATGGTTAATGGCCCTCTCGACTCACGCGCCAACGTTAACCGGCTCCGGCCGACGCAGTCTGGCGAGATCATGTTTGGCGACGGCACATTCGACTTGATCACGTGTCTCGGGGTCCTACACCACGTTCCCAACGTGACTTTTCTATTATCGGAAATGTACCGGGTCCTCGTTCCCGGCGGGACCCTTGTGCTGCGGGAGCCAATAGTTTCACTTGGCGACTGGCGCCGGGCTCGAGCCGGACTGACGCTCCGCGAACGCGGAATCCCATTGCGACTCATGGACAATCTGGTTGCCACCACCGGTTTCAATGTTCGATATCGAAGCCTCTGCGTGTTCTCGCTCACATCGCGCGCGGGCCGACTACTCAAGCAGGTTCCGTTCAATTCTCCCTCGCTGGTC
>CANJEC010000131.1 GCA_947473395.1 Actinomycetota bacterium
ACCACCTTGTCAATCAAGTCCGAGACCACCTGATTGGCTTGGGTCTCGGTCTTGAACACGGTGAACTGATCGGTGGTAAGAAACTTCTCGGCGTTGTCGGGGGTCAAAACCAAGTTGGTTCCCGGCACTGGCTCTGGGCCGGTGAAGTTCAGTAATGCAGCAAATGCGGCTGGGTCGGCATAGATAACGCCATCCACAGCAGCGCCGGGACGGGCCTGCTCAAAGAGTTCCTGGGAGAGTGCTGCCACGGTTGGGAAATCGGCTGTTCCGCCCCAGTTCTGCGGAAAATACTGCGGACGAAGTTCCAGAAGCGAGGGTGGGTAGGCCCCCGGTTTAAGGGTAAGCGGCGGCGATGTGGCTGGGCTGGCAAGGTCGTAGGGCTGACCAACTTTCACAAGCGTGAGAATGCCGTCCTGAGCAGTGAGCTCGGCCCAGTTTCCGATGTGGCCGCCGATATCTCTGGACTCTGCAGGGTTGCCGAGCAGCATCACATATCGGCGCGGGCCATCGGCTCCGAGCAGACTGGGCAGGCGCATGACGCTCATCTCGGCAGTACGAGCAGTTTCGTTTGCATTGTTCAGTTCGGTACTCAGGTCCTGAAAGGCTGCGTTCAGGGGAGGGAGCAACCATGGCGACTTACTCGCCTCTAGTGACTGAACTGCAGCATCGACTTGTGCCGCCGCGTTGGTAACGGGCAGTTGTATTGCTTCGACCTCAGCTAGGTTCACGCCGCCGTTCGGGGAGCGCAATGCATCCTTGGTGACGGTGGTACTCAGAGTGCTTCCAACCAGATTGAGCTCTGTCCCTGATTGGGCAGCAGTTCGGAGTAACTCGAGATTGGGCCCCAGTATCGGAGTTGCCTTTGCCGGGGCTAACCACCATGAGTTCAGCGTGGATTCAATCTTGTTGAAGCTTTCGCTGGCCTGAGTAAACGCAGCAGTTGAGCCTTCGGGTGAATCGGAAGAGGCGATTTCTACTGCGGTTCGGGTTTGTGCCACTGCCGCCTCGACTGCTGAACGCTGGGTCAGCCCCACGAAAACGGTTGTAGCTATGGCAACTGCTCCGAGCAGTAGAAAGATGCCGGTGATAGCGGCTACAACTCGCCTTGGCTGAGTCCTTGACTGTGCATAACCGGTCACGAGTAGTGGGAGAATTGCCACAGCGGCGATTAGGGCTGTGATGCCAGAAATGGTTGGCCTCGAGAGTCCAAGAACAGCTAAGCCGCACAGTGCGCCAACTGCTGCACCAAGAATGCGATGACGGAACTTGAACACCAGCATTGCACCGGCCAGCAACGCCGCAAGAAGAGCAAGGTACTGACTCGGGGTATAGCTCGCTGCTGCTGCCACTAGTCCGGCCCAGAGCAACGTCCACCGTCTAGCCCTAGATCCGGCAAGTGCACAGAGCCCAACAAGCGCTGCACGGTAAGCAGCGTCAGCAACAGGCCACAAAGTAGGACTGTCCTGAAACAGCATGACGCCAGCCACTGCGCCGGCAGTGGCGATCAGTCCCACCAGTGCAAGTGCGAGTGGAGTTGCCCTGCGATGCCCAGTCGCTGAGCGGGTGCTCGTTGTAGATGAATTTGGCATTCGCTGACAGTCTGCCGGAGATTGCTGAAAAACCGTGGGAGCAATTCCCCATTTGACTGACTTATTCTCAGCAGCTTCTCAGCGTTTTCTTAGCAATTCCCTAGCCGATCTAGCGCAATAGTTACCTTGTCGGGGTCCTGATCGGATGAGGTACCGCTCGGCATGGTACGAATAGTGCATGGCAAGACAGAGGTCATCCGCTCCCCGGCAGTTCAGTCGCACCGACCGCATTGGCGAACTCATGCGAGAGATCGTTGCTTCCGAGCTCGAGAGAATCGGAGACGAGCGACTCGAGATGGTCACCATCACTGCAGTCAAAGTCGATGGGTCCTTAGAGCACGCTGACGTGTTCTACTCGGCAATGTCCGCGGAGGAAGAGGGCCGCTCAGAAGAGGTTGCAGAAGCTCTTGACGAATTGCGCTGGCCCATTCAGAAGCTGGTGAACCGAGAGGTTCGCACGCGAAAGACGCCACAGATTCAGTTCCGGCCCGATCTGGTCTTGAGCTCGGCCTTGCGTATTGATGAGATTTTGCGCGGCATGAGCGATCGTGGCGAGCTTGATGATCGCGAGCCGCTTGACTCGGAATCCCCGGAGGGCTCGAACAGCCCAGAACAGCCCGAGGCTCATGCCGAACCGTCAGGAGATGACGGGACTCACTCCGAGTGAGCCGCTCTCGCGGTAACCGGCCAGGTGACCCGGTCGGAATCTGCATTGTAGATAAGCCAGCAGGGATGACGAGCCACGATGTGGTTTCAGCGATCCGCAAGTTGCTCGACACTCCACGTGTTGGCCACGCCGGCACCTTGGACCCAATGGCTACCGGGGTTTTGGTCATTGGTGTTGGTGCAGCAACCAAGTTGTTGACCTTTATCACTGGAGTCTCAAAAACTTATGAGGCCACCATCCGGTTCGGGGTGGAGACCGATTCGCTCGACGCTGATGGTGCAGTAACGGCCACCTATGAGATGGCTGGACTGCTTCCGGCGCAGGTGCATGCAGCAGCGAAAGGGCTAACCGGCGAGATACTTCAGGTCCCTCCGATGGTCTCTGCTTTGCGAGTGGACGGTCGGCGTCTGCACCAACTTGCTCGCGAAGGAATCGAGGTTGAACGCAAGCCTCGGCCCGCAACGGTTTCACAGTTCGACTTGCTTCCAACTGAGGATCCCCTTGTCTGGACCGCCACCGTGGAGTGTTCATCGGGTACCTATGTGCGCTCGCTTGCGGCTGATCTCGGCCAGGCCCTAGGTGGGGGCGCACATCTGAGCGCACTCAGGCGCAGTTCGGTTGGCCCGTACGATATTGCAGAAGCCCACCCAATCGATGCAGCAGTTTTGCTACCGCCCGTTGAGGGAGTCCGGCAGTTACAGCACCTGCAGGTGGATGAACAGACTGAGGATTTTGTTCGTCATGGACGCGTGCTTGAACAGGCGCAAATTGGCGCTAGCGGTTTAGGGCCTTGGGCTGTTCTCAGCTCAAGCTCAGCACTCCTTGCTGTCTACGAACCTTTCCGGGAAACAAGATGCAAGCCTTCGATAGTGCTGTCCAACGAGGTCGCTGAGTAGCGTGAGGGTGTGATAATTCTTCGTGATACTGATGTCTGCCCATTTCCCACTGAGGGATCTGTGGTCACTATCGGTGCCTATGACGGGGTGCACCTAGGCCATCAGGCTGTGATTGCAGAGGTTCGCAGGCGGGCCGAGTCAGCAGGACAGCGTTCGGCGGTGGTCACATTTGATCGGCACCCTGCTCAAGTTATTCGTCCAGATTCAGCGCCACTGCTGCTGACAGACCTAGACCAGAAGTTGGAACTGTTAGCTGAAACCGGCGTGGACTACGCACTCGTAGTGCGGTTCGATCCGGAGCGGGCATCTGAGTCTGCGGAGGACTTTGTGGACTCCGTTTTGCATCGCTGCTTGAACGCTCGGCAGGTAGTCGTAGGGGAGGACTTTCACTTTGGGTTTCAACGCCGTGGCAACGTGGATTTGCTCAACCAGATGGGTCAGACCCTGGGTTTCTCGGTGCTCGGTCACAAGCTCGTTGGCTTAGACGGTCAGGCTGCTCGAGATGATGCGCAGGTGTCCTCAACAGCGATTCGCCGCTCGTTACACGAGGGTCGACTGGTAGACGCCAACCTGATGCTGGGACGCTCACACGAGATGCGAGGAACGGTTGTCCTTGGGGATCAGCGCGGAAGGACTCTTGGGTTCCCAACAGCAAACGTGGCCATCCCCGATGAGATGCTCATGCCGGCTGATGGAATCTACGCCGGTTGGATTCAGCGGCAAGACAAGGGGTCGGTTCCTTCGGCAAGCAGCTTGGGCAGCGAAATGTTGCCGGCGGCGATCTATGTGGGAAAGCGGCCAACGTTCTATGAGGACCAGGCAATGACCCTGCTAGAGGTGCACGTTTTGGACTTTGCTGGAGATTTGTACGGGGAACAGGTTTCGGTCAGGTTTGACCACCGACTCCGTGCAGACGCGAAGTTTGCTTCGGTTGCAGAACTGACGGAGCAACTACAACTTGATTGTGAGAAGGCTCGCAGGTTGCTCGGCGGACGTGCAGGTTGAGGCCTCAACCTGAGCAGACCTCATTTCTTGCAGAGAAACCCATACGTTGGCTGAATTCCCGTTATTCTCTTTAGCTGATTGGCCATGGCGGTGGCAGCAGAAGACCGGGCTTACAGGCCATGACCGTGCTGAGAGTTGATGACTGCTGAGAGTTGATGACTGCGGGTGAGTGTGAACGAGATGGATCAGACCAACATCGATGAGACCGAAATCTTTGACCCCATTGAGGGGCCCGTTCTTGATGCGCCACTTGCCGCTGAAGCCATAGAGGTTCCCCGCTTAGCTCGCCATGAGATCACTCTGGATGACGGTCACCGAGTTGGGGTCACCGTTGCAGGCAAAGGCGTGCCGCTCGTAGTAGTACATGGGTTCTCGGTGGAGGGGTTCTTATACGCTCAGTCCCTGTCCCGTCTGGTCAAGATGGGATTTCGAGTCATTGCAGTCGATACTGCCGGCCATGGCGCCACGCAGGGGCTACCGATGTCTGGGCAGAGCTTGAATGACTACGCAGACTTGCTTGGTCGAGTCATTGATGAGCTCGGAATCGACCGATTTGTGGTTGCGGGCCACTCAATGGGTGGGCAGCTGATTACCCGCATGGCGGCCACCCGCCCGGAACGGGTGATCGGTGTCGTGCTGATCGATGCAATTGTTGGTGATACATGGGATTTGATGGTGCAGCTGTTTCGAGTAGCACCGCCACTGCTTGGGGTGCTGAGCGGGCTGCTGCTAGTGGACTCACTGACAGTGATGCCAACCTTTAGCGATCCTGTACAGGCAACGAAGCTCTTTCGACTGCTGGTCCCAACCGTTGCAGGCCACATGGTTCAGCCTTGGCGACTTCTTGGTCCGATGTGGACGATTCTGCGCAGCCGTTCAAGCAGATATGCCTTGGACGCCTTGCTAGAAAACGATGTTCCGGTGTTTGTGTTGCATGGATCGCGAGACCTTGGTGTCCCGCATCGAACAGCACGAGACACTGCTCGCCGCACTGAGGGCGTGCTCGTTACCATCGAAGGTGGTGGCCATTCTTGGATCTTGAGGGACCCAGAAACGCTTCCAGCAGTCATAGCCGAACTGCTCGCTGCCGAACTTGGAGAGAGCATACGGAGTTCACTGCGATCTGCTGGTCTGGATCAGGAATTCCCAACGCTGGAAGATGTTGAGCGAGTCTGTTATCAGCCGGATGCTCGAATCTTTTCTTTGTCACCCTCTGGGCAAGCTTCCAAGGTGGTCGGCCGCCATCGTAAGCCTAAGTACTCCTGGCATACCGTTCGTTAAGGGCAATCCGGCGGTTGGTTTTACGCAAGAGTCCTCGGGCATCTACACTAACGAGTCCTCGGCTGAGTAGCCGTGCCGCTCTGGGATACGAAGCAGCACCAAAGATTCAATTCTTTAGCGTGCAGTCAACGATCTGTGGAGCCGGGTCAGATACCCAAGAAAGAGACAACATGAGTAACCGTCAGGCAACAAACCTTCCCCCGAAGGCCGACACCATTACCAAATTTGGTAAGAATTCGGCAGATACCGGAT
>CANJEC010000132.1 GCA_947473395.1 Actinomycetota bacterium
GGATGGTGCGGTCTGCGTTGGTCACTGCCTGACGCTTCGCTACCTCACCGACAAGAACTTCTCCGTCTTTTGCGAATGCCACAACCGATGGGGTGGTGCGAGCGCCCTCGGCATTGGGGATGACCACAGCTTCGCCAGCTTCAAGAACACTGACTACTGAGTTCGTGGTTCCAAGATCGATTCCTACTGCTTTAGCCATGCTGTCACGCTCCTATTTGTATGCTCTGCGCCCAAACTAGGGCACTCTTGGGTTGGTTTCACAACCGCAACGTGTTCATGATAGCAAAGTTGAGTGTCATTGCATCAACTTTATTGATAGTCAGGGTGGCTAGTCTGAGAATTCTCTTGCTATCAGCTCAGCGTTTGCTAGTGGCTCAGCTTCTGCTTCAGTTTCAGCTTCAATCCGTTCGCAGATCTCAGCACCTGATAGCCACGCGTTCCAGTAACGCTTAGGGCAGTAGCCGCCGTGCGGAGCCTCCAGAATTCTGCAGTACGGCGGAGTTCAGGGGCCGAGGCAGCGGCCTCGCCCAAGTACATAACCGCACGATGCGGGTCCTGTGCATCATTGAGGGACTGCCAGGCCAGAATCATGGCGATTTTCCCTGTGGTCAACGGCCGTAGAGCTGCCCGCTTCGGATCAACATCGGCGAACACCACATCCACCATGTTGCGGTACGCAGCATCAAGTGAGTCCAGATCGGTCGAGGAGTTGCCCTCGTGACGGCGGTACCGAACCACCACCGTGGGGGTCAGCCCGACTCGCCAGACAGCCGCTATGCGAATCCAGAGTTCCCAGTCCTCAACGTCTACCCGGAAGCGGTCACGATTCTCTGCAAAAACTCCCACCTGATCAAACACCTCGCGCCGCACCATCACTCCCGAGGCCCCCACGGGGTTCACGCTCAGAAACTGCTCCCACACCTCACCTTGAATCTCTGACTTGCGGATTCGACCTGTTGATTCCCCTGCCGCGTCGACTACCTCGTAGAACCCGTAGGCCAAACCGATTCGGGGATCGGCATCAAAACAGGAATACAACTCAGCCATTGCGCGTGGGTTCCACATGTCATCGGAATCACAGAAAGCAACAAAGGCCCCTTTCGCTGATTCGATACCAAGATTGCGAGCAGCAGACACGCCGGCATTCTCTTGGCGAACGACACGCACGCGATCATCCCCGCGCTGCTGCACCCAGGTATTCAGATCATCCGATCCGCCGTCATCGACCAAGATGACTTCAAACTGATTCTGCAGGCTCGGCGGAAGTTCCTGAGCCAGCACAGCATCCAAGGTGGCCCCGAGAAACTGCAACGAGTTGTAACACGGGATCACCACAGAGACTTGCACGAGCTTCAATAGTACGGGTTGTTGTCTGCAAGTACCGTGTGGGCTAAGCCGCAACTACTACAAACGCAATGGAGACCCCCATGCATCAACTTGTCCTACTTCGACATGGTGAAAGCGAGTGGAACAAACTCAACTTGTTCACCGGTTGGTATGACTGCGATCTGACTGATCATGGCCGCACAGAGGCTGCCGCAGCGGGTGAAATGATGGCCGATGCCGGCTTCTCTCCAGAACTCCTTCATACCTCGCTGCAGGTGCGCGCAATTCGAACCGCAAACATTGCACTGGACTCCATGCAACGGCTTTGGGTTCCGGTCCGGCGGAGTTGGCGCCTCAACGAGCGTCACTACGGCGAACTCACTGGAGCAAACAAGGCAGAGACCACCGCGAAGTACGGGGCAGACAAGGTCAAGGTCTGGCGGCGTAGTTACGATGTGCCGCCGCCCGAGATCACAGCAGAGAATCAGTTCAACCCAAACGACGATCCGCGTTATAGCGATCTGCCCCCCGAGTTGTTGCCCACCTCCGAGTGCCTTGCAGATGTTGTTGCGCGCATGATGCCATACTGGTTTGACGCAATTATTCCCGACCTTGCAGCGGGTAAGCGGGTGCTCGTGGTCGCACACGGAAACTCACTGCGGGCACTCGTGAAGCACCTTGAAGGCATCTCCGACGAAGAGATCTCTGAAGTCAACATCCCAACAGGGGTTCCCCTGCACTATGAGCTTGATCAGGCCTTTCATCCCGCTGAGTCCAAGCCACTCGAGCAGCGCTACCTGCTTGACGCGGAGGCAGTCCGACTGCGTGCCGAAGCCGTAGCGAAACAGGCATCTGGCGGTTAACTCTGGCGGTTACGCGACCTAGGGCTGACTTGGCAGCTGAGGCTCTAGGTCAATGCGCTCTTCCACCTCTGCCCACAATCTGCGGTACGCAACAGCGGCCAGGTTGTTGGGGGAGGCGAGGACAGCCGGGATCTGTTCCATCCCCATGCGCTCAACCGAGGACGAGGACGGAACAGCCGCCAGAGCAAAGCGACGGTCACCTCGAACCTGTGCCACGAGCTGTCGATGAAGAACCTTGCGCTCATCGAGCATCGAGAGAAAAGCCAGAAACGGCAATCCAGGCCGATGGGCGTGGGTGAACTCCTCGAGCTGATCCAAACTCCGTACTGCTAAGGGAGCAGGAATAATGGGAGCCAGAATCAGGTCGGAAGCCGCGATCACGGATTCGGTGACGATCCCCAAACCAGGGGCGCAGTCCAGAATCACAACGTCGTACTTGCGGTCGAGCGGCCGGAGAAGCTTTCGCAACACTCGTTCTGGCCAACGCCTTGTTGACAGCACCGTGTCGACGACTCGGAAGGACGGGTCCGCTGGCAAAAGGTCAAGTCGCTGATACTCAGTGGCACGAATAAAGGCCGCCAAGTCTCGTTTGCCGCCAAGCAGACGAGTTGCTCCACCCTTGACCTTGGCCTGGGCCCGGTAACAATGCGTAGCTGCACCCTGAGGGTCTAAGTCCCACAGCAGGGTTCGATGACCTGATCGGGCCGACAGGATCGCCAAGTTGACCGCAGCTGCAGTCTTCCCTACGCCACCTTTGGCACCAGCAACCGCAACGACCCTCATATAACAAGCACTCCTAAAAATTTAATCCCTGCTATTCAACCTCAGTTAGAGGCCACCTGCACGCAACTGCCCGACAGAACTGCTTCGCGCTGCATTCAGGGTGGCGAGCTTCTACTGTCTATAACCATGACAAAGTTCGTGGATGAGGTTGCAAATATTCCGCTGTTCTCGGCTTGTTCCAAGAAGGACTTGCAACGCCTCTCCCGTGCAGCAGATGAGCTCTCAATTTCTGCAGGCACTGACCTGACAGTGGAGGGAACCATCGGACGCGAGGCCTTTGTGATTCTCTCGGGCAAGGCCGCCGTGCTCAAGGCAGGCGAGAAAGTAGCCACTCTGGGGGCAGGCGATCATTTCGGCGAACTCTCACTTCTTGATGGCGGTCTGCGCACTGCAACCGTCACGGCTACCACCGATGTCACCGTTCTGGTGCTGTCTAAACCTGCGTTCAACGGGGTACTCGACGAGATCCCGACGTTGGCCCACAAGCTGCTGGTTTCAGTTGCCCATCGGCTTCGCGAGTCCGAGCAATCGCTCAATCACTGATACCCGCGATAAGTTCACCTTTGTTATGACTGTGACTGAATCGAATCAAGCTCAAGACGCAGAAGACAAGATCCCTGGGCCGGCCCGCTTGCGGCCGAATCAGATCGCCATCGTCATCGGCGTTGCCATTGGACTCGTGGTTGCGCTCTCTGGAGTTGCAGCAACCGTTTTCCAGTTCCATGACGAGAGCGCCATCCAGCGCGAGGTGTTCGACAACATCCCAGGTCCGCTCAAGCTGGCTTTCTACACAATCATCCCGATGATGTTTGTCTATGGCGCCGTTATGTTCTCGTACCGAGTGCGCAACTGGGAGCGCGGCGGACCTGACAAGAGAGATATCACGCCCAAGAACGGCAAAGCACGTATGGCACGTCTGAGAACCGGCTTGTACATGCAGACCCTGCTGCGCGATCCCGCTGCCGGAATCATGCACTCCATGATCTACTTCGGGTTCTTGGTACTGCTCGCAGTCACCTCTGTACTCGAGATCAACCACCAACTTCCTGAGAGCCTTAAATTCCTGCATGGTTCGGTCTACGAGGGCTACGCGTTTATTGGCGACCTAGCCGGAGCAGTCTTCTTAGGCGGAATCATCTGGGCGATTCTTCGCCGCTATGTGCAGCGGCCATACCGCATCCGTATCAAGTCCAAGCCAGAGCACGCAATCATTCTGGGCACACTCTTTGCTATTGGTGTGACGGGCTTTTTGGCCGAGATGTTTCGGATTGCACTCGACGGCCGGCCAAGCTTTGAGAAGTGGTCCTTCATTGGATACCCACTCTCTGGACTTGTAGAAAATATGAGCTCACTGTCCGGCTGGCATCAGGCAATGTGGATTCTTCATGTGCTCACCTTTATTGCCTTCCTCGTGATTCTGCCCACCACGATGCTGCGCCACATCTTCACCTCGCCGCTCAACATGTATCTGTCGGTCAAAGATCGCCCGAAGGGCGCCATGAAGCCGATGCCAAATCTGATGGAAACCGAGCTCGAAACCTTCGGAGCCTCCGTGGTAGAGGACTTCACTTGGAAACAACTCCTCGACACTGACGCCTGCACCATGTGCGGACGTTGCACCTCTGTCTGCCCTGCACATGCCACTGGCAAGCCACTTGACCCACGAGAGATCGTGCTCAAGTCGGGTGCAGTGATGGCTGCTTCTGGATCACCCGTGGTATCGCCTCCGATCGGCGAAGACCCACAGATTGTGATCACCGCCAACTCGCTGTTTGAACGCATCACGGCCGAGGAAGTCTGGGCCTGCACTACCTGTAAGGCTTGCGATGAGAACTGCCCCGTCAACATCGAGATTCTGGACAAGATCCTTGATATGCGTCGCTATCTGACGCTGATGGAATCGGACTTCCCAACCGAGCTCGGTAATGCCTTCCGCGGGATGGAGAACTCCGGTAACCCTTGGGGTATGTCACAGACTGACCGTGGCAACTGGGCAAAGAACCTAGATGGGATCACCATCCTTGATGGTGGGGACCCATTCACAGCCGAGTACTTGTATTGGGTGGGCTGCGCTGGCTCATTTGATGACAAGAACCAAAAAGTCACCCAGTCAATGGCCAAGCTGTTGCAGCGGGCCGGAGTCAGCTTTGCCATTCTCGGCCCATCCGAGAACTGCACCGGCGACCCTGCTCGGCGTTCTGGAAACGAGTACATCTTCCAGATGCTCGCCACTCAAAACATCGAGACCCTTGACGGCATGGGTGTTCGCAAAATCATCACCCAGTGCCCGCACTGCTTTAACACGTTAGAAAACGAGTACCCGCAACTCGGCGGCAACTACGAGGTGCTGCACCACAGCCAGTTCCTGGAAGAACTCATTGATACAGGCAAGCTCGATATGACTGGCGCCAAGCTCGAAGAGCGCATGGTGTATCACGACTCCTGTTACTTGGGACGGCATAACGATGTCTACATGGCACCGCGAAAAGTTCTGGGTTCGCTCAAGGGAATTGAGATTGTCGAAGCTGAGCGCAACGGCACCAAGGGAATGTGCTGTGGTGCCGGCGGCGCTCGCATGTGGATGGAAGAGAGCACAGGCAAGCAAGTCAACGTTGAGCGTTCCCAGGAA
>CANJEC010000133.1 GCA_947473395.1 Actinomycetota bacterium
CCCGAGTACTCCAGTGCACGCGCGTGCAATTGTTGGAGGGCTAGCGGACAAATTGATTGACCCTGTGGACCAAGTCGCCCCCCTCTGGGAACACTGGGATCGACCCGAAATACTCTGGTACCCGGGTGGTCATTTGGGACATGTGATTCGCGGCGACCTGTATTCCTTTATCGACCGCAAGCTGAAGTCTGCGGGTCTGAGCACAGTCTGAATTTGGTTCCGAACGATCGGGTGATAGTTCCAGGCCCTCAGCGCTCGAGTCGAGCGGCGATCTGCTCGCGCATTCGCTCTGCTTCGCGTGTCTTCCCTGCTTGGGTCAGTGCGTCGGTCACTGCGTCGCCAATCTCGTCTGCGTATTCGAGTCGGGCCCAGACGTCGGCGCAGGCCTGGCGCAAGCGGTCATTTCTGTATCCTTCCCCCGCGAGTTGTCGCAGGGCTAGCCGCGTCAACTGCGCTCGAAGTTCCCAACGGGCATCTTCAAAAGTGGAGTCGTAGGCGAACTGCGCGGCGCACAGGTCGGACTCGTACTGCGCGATCAGTTCGATTGACTCTTCCGCAGTCGCCTCAGCGCTCTGCCGCAGCGCCCACACGTCGGCTCCAAGTTCTGCTGTGTCAAGCAATACCATGCCTTCGCTCACCGAGAGGATGCTGTTGGTGGAACCACTCAGGGCTCGTCGTAGTCGGAGTATGACCTGGTGGAATCGGTTGCGCGCCACCTCAGGCGCCACCTCGGGCCACAAGTCATCGAGCACTGCGTCCACGGTTAGGAATCCATTTGAGATGACCAGTAAGGCCAAAAGACGTGCGGCATGTCCTGTTGGCGCTGGGATTTGGTCGTTGCCGCGTTGCAGTTTGAGGAGCGGGCTGAGCAGTCGTATCCGCAGTTGGCTGGATTGGGCAGAGGGATGTTCGGTCCCCGCCAGTCGCAAGAGCCAGACTGGGTCAAGTTCATGCCCGCTCGTTGCGAGGAGTTCTCCGGCGGCCTTGCCGCCGTCGAACACCATGCTGTCCCAAGCCATGCTCGCAACGAACTCCACTAGCCCAGCAGGCTGGCAGCAAAACCATGTGGTAGAGGCAGGTTCTGGGGGGAGTGAGCGGCCTGCGATCATGGTGCGCAGGCGGAAGTCGCTGGCTGCAAGATAGTCGCTGGTGTAACTGGACTGAAGGTGGCCACTAGCTAGGGCGCTTGCCCTGTCCAACCAGATCGAAGCCCGGTCAGAGTCACGTAGGTCCATCATGCGATTGGAAATCCGAGCGGCAAATCCAGGTAGCGCTCGCCGAAGTCGCGGTGCAACGGCTATGAGTTTCCAAGCAGAATCCAGGTCTCGGTCGTTCTCAGCTGAGGGCCCAAATTTGATCAACTGAATACTCGCCCGGACCAGTGCGATACTCGGCACGGCGGCTAGATTTCCGGTCTTTTCGGCCCATTCGGCAGCGGATTCCACATGACTCTCGGCTGCGTCATGATCTGCAAGGCGCCCCAAGACGTCAGCGAGTTCAATGTGCAGGGTTGCGACATCCGGGTGGCCAATCGCCGCAAACGAAATGATGCCGGCTTCGAGGGGTGCCCGAGCTCCAGAGGGGCGGTCGAGCCCCATACCGACTCGTTCGAATGCCGATTGTGCGCGCAGAGCAGCAGTCTCCATGCCGGCACACTCCGCAACTTTGAACGAAAGCTCTTGCAAGCGTCTGCCGTCAAGGACCGTTTCCGGTTCACCCGAGAACAGTTCTGCAACGGCTAGGCCAAAGAGCACCTGTGCCAGACCGCGTTGGGCGGCCTGACTCAGCTCTGCACAGAGGGCCGCCGGATCTGCCGAATTGTCAACGGGGCCAACTCGAGACAATGCGTCCAGGGCGACATGTACAAGCCGTGGGTCTCCGCGTCGCCGGTAGAACTCTGTCTGTAAACCAGCTAGCGCAAGCGAGTCGTCAGTGGTGATGCCGACGGTGTTGGCCAGCACCGTGAGGCTGCTTTCTTCTACATTTGGCATCCCAGAAGAGACCTGTTCGATCTGGTCGAGCCAAAATCCTGCCGCCAGATCCAAAATGCTAATTGCCATTCGGCGGTCGCTCACTGGAATCTGCGAGATCAGAGTCCGGAGAAACCGATAGCGACCCTGGTCAAGAAGCCTTGAGCCAACTATTTCTATGCGATCCTGCAACTGGGTTCGCTCGCCAGCTACTCGGGAAAGCAAAATGAGCGCCGAGTCATTCAACCCGAGACGCTCAAGCAGGTCGGCCCACTGAGTGATCGATGACGGATCATTCGGTTGCAGAAGGAGTTCGGAGCGAAGGGACTCTCGAAGCCTCCATCGCTGTGGATCTGTGGCGATCAGCTCTGGGTGAAGGCGACTAAAGCGCAGCAGCTCCCGTCCCGTAGGAGCTTCATCGAGCAGCGCAGGACTAATTGAAGCCAGTAGGGCGAGCGTCTGTAGATCTGCCTGAGCGGGAGGGCTCAACTCCTTGATTGACTCTTCGACTAGCTCCGGGTCGGCAAAGCTGCCGTCTCGAGCGATGAAAGCAGCAGCTAAGGGCCAGCCACCGGATTGTTCAACAATCTCACTGCCAGTCAGGTTTGAGGAATACATCGCCGCTAGCTCTGCGCACTCCTGCTGATTCATCAGCAGGTCGGTAGCTGAACGGACTGTAATCTGCTGGGAAACTCGTCCCTCTGTGATCTCTTGGGTAGGTTCATCCCGGGAAGTGACGATGATGGAGAGACCGTCTCCTGAAAAATCTAGAAGGTCCGTCAGGATCTGCTGCCGAGAGTCATTGACCAAGTGCAGATCATCAATGATCAGAATCGCCGGCCCAGCGAGTTCCTGCAGGGTGTACATCAGCCGGGCGGAACTGCTGCTGTCGATGACCGGAGGTTGGTGACCAAGGTGCGGGAAACTCTGAGCAAGGGTAGACAGAATCTTTCCTGCGCCCCGGTCTGCTGCGTCTTCATCAGTCAGCCTGCACCAAAGGACCTCCCCAACGAGTTGTTCGGCGAGCTGCGCTGCCGCTACCGACTTTCCAAAGCCCGAAGGTGCGCTGAACAAAAAGCAACGGACCGAATCCAGTTGAGCGCGTAGGCGTGGCCGGTCAATGAGTATCGGATCTGGCGAGCTCAAAGGGGCCATGTATTTGCAAGAGTAGAGGGAAAATCGATTGTGGCTGAACGGTACATGCCGTACCTAGCCGCAGACTCAACCGACGTTGATTCCTGACCACCAGCCGTCATACGCGGCTCCTGTGCCATGCCAGAGAACGTCGTCACGGCCATCTTGGTTCATGTCGCCGGTTGCAGTTTGATACGAGCCGTTGACGGCCACATCGGTCGCCCGATTGAATCCGTTACTCGAGCCTCGCCACATCAGGTCGTTGGCGGTACCAATTCCGTACCCGAGCAAGTCACTCTTGTTGTCGCCGTCGTAGTCACCAGACAAAAGGCGATACACCCCATTGAGTTGCAGCGGAGAGGGACTGGCAACTGGAGTGAGTACTGCAGCGCCGGCAAACGCTGGGACTGTTCCACGCCAGATGTACTCGGTTCCGCTGCCGGGTGCGTACCAGAAAATGTCGGCCGTGCCGTTGCCGTCGAAGTCGCCTACAGCTGGCTGATAGCTGCCGTTGACTTGGGTGACTGGAACGGGGGAGAAGCTGCCATTGGTAAGGCCTAGCCAAAGGAAGTCGCCTGCAGGGCCGGGTGCGTACCAGAAAATGTCGTCCGTGCCATTGCCGTCGAAGTCGCCAGAGAGTGGGGTGTACGTGCCATTGACGGAAGGAGCGATTTCGGCTCTGAACAAACCGAGATCGGAACGGTAGAGTCCTTCGGGAGCTCCGCCAGGTGCATACCAAAAGATGTCGTCATCTGCGTCACCATCGAAGTTGCCGACAATGGGAATGTAGCTCCCAGAGACTTGTCTAGTACCTGCTCCGGGGACCAAGCCCGAACTTGAGTCCGTCCAGAGGTATTCCGCTGCTGAACCCGGCGCATACCAGTAGCAGTCGGCATAGCCGTTACCGTTGAAGTCTCCTGTAAGGGGAAGGTACGAGCCCGAGACCTGCGGCTGCAGTGCCCTCGGGGTGAACGGGGCCGCTCGAAGTGGGACTCCTTGAGATTGCAACCAGGAGCTCTGCGCAGCAAGGCGCGTAAAGACAGTGGGTGTACCGCCGCACCTACGCCCAAACGAAACGACTCCAGCCAAGAGCGGACCCTGTGCGCCAGCCACCACTAACGGGCCACCGCTATCTCCGAAGCAGGCGCCAGGAGCGTAACCATACTCAGAAACAGCTCCAGCACAAATCATCAACGCGGCGTTGAAAGCCGAAAACTCGCTGGCACAAAGAGCTGGACTTTGCATAGGGAGATCTGCTCTTCTCAGAGTCTCCGGAGAGTAAGCACAGACACCGATGGCGTCAGGGAACACTTCGGTGCAACCCCATCCAGCGACTTTCGAAACACGTCCAGCAGACGTGGTGTTTTCAGCTGAGGAAGTGATGGTCTCAATAACCGGGACGGGTGAGTTCGGTGCGTCCACGGTCAGTACTGCCACGTCGTTTTCGAAAGCGGATGCCTTATAGAAGGGGTGCACCGCTACTCCCGTTACCTGAACAAGAGTGCCCCCGTAGAGCAAATCACTGGTTCCGTAGAGGGCTCCCAGATCCCAGGGGTCGGTAACGAAACCATTGTTCACGACGCAATGCGCCGCAGTGATGATTTTGGTTTGGCTGACCCGTGACCCGCCGCAAAACTGGCCCTGGTATGCATCAGAAGCATAGAGATTGATGATCGCCACTAGGAAGGGGAATTCGCTGATAGACCCAAAGTCTCCGTTCACAATCTTCGGGTTGAGCTCGGTAGGAAAACCCGCCACCGAATCGTTGAGAGGCACTGGCAAAGAGTTCGGTGGAGACTCAAGGATTGCGGTAGGTGCGCAAGCACCTAGAACCCCTGCAAGTAAGCCGAGCACTCCGAGCACAACCAAAGATTTGTAGCCAAATGATCGCATGTTCAAAGCCCTCCCAAGCTGGACTTTTGACAATAGCGTCAATCTCAAAGAAGCGAAATAAAGAATTCACTTTGGGATACTCAAGGGAGTTCTCAGGACTGCCGAAACCCTGTGCGTGTCTACAGCCGAACTTGATGAACCCAGAGAGGCCACGCCAAACCGGCGCAGTGCCCTGCTCGGAGGCCTAGCAGCGGGCGCAGCAGCGCTGGCAAGTGCCTGCGCTCCCGGAGCCCCCGCCGAATCTGCAGCAGCAGGCGCCCGCCCCGCCAGGCTTCGGACGGCACCAACTACAGCAGCACCCACTACTGCAGTCCCAACTACTGCAGTCCCGCCAACGGGCTCTGTCGCAAGCCTTCCCGCTTGGCCAGCCACTTGGGCAACTCCTGGCGTCTGGCATGTCGCTAAGCGGCTGACCTTTGGACCTACCCCAGCTGTCTTGGCGCAGATCGGTGCGCTGGGTGCCACAGCTTGGATTGACTCACAGCTCAATCATCTGTCAATTGCCGATCCTGCAGTGGCTGATGCAACGTCTTTTTATGAGTGGTCCAGAGGCAGCGCAGCTCAGA
>CANJEC010000134.1 GCA_947473395.1 Actinomycetota bacterium
CGGGACCGTGGTCGGCGTAGGGGTGGGTTGTCCCGACGCGTTCACCGTCACGTCGTTACACGAATAGAAAGCTTCCGTGCTGTCGCTGCGCTGCCAGATCATGTAGATCATCGAATGCGTTGCACGGTCTGGCAGGTTCATACGCAAGACGGTGGATACCTCTGCCGCCGTCTGACCAGACTGGTGAACCAATTCGAGATCGCTCCACTTCAATGGTGCAGCCTTCACGTCAAAGCCTGGCTTGGTGATGTACACGCGGTAGTAAAGCGTGGCGTGGGGTGCACTGTTCTCCCACTTCAGCTCGAACTTGCCGTCCGATGCAGGCGTCAAGTTCGTGACCGGCCACTTGTCACTCGCAGTATCGAAAGTGGCGTACTGCTCGTTCCCTGCCGAGCAGAGTTTCCCGTCAGGAATGATTGACTCGTGCTGCCCCGCTGCGGTACCAATCCTGATTCCGCTCCAGTCGTAGAGCGCCTGACTGTTTGCAGCCCAGGCTTGTTTGCATACCTCATTCTCTGGAGTCAGGAACCTGCAGTTGTAGATTCGCGAGGCAGGCGCCATGCTCGATCCGTGCGCCGAAACACTAGATTCAGTGGCTACAACACCAACCGCTGCGAGTACCGCCGAAATGGAGAGTGCAGCGATTATGCGAATAGGGATTCTAGCTTTTCTCATGGTTGCCTTTCGTCGGGTTCTGTCTTGCTGATCTGCGCTTTCGACGAAAGGTAACGTCAAACTTCAATGAAGTTTTCCACCCACTATGTCAACCTATGTAAACATTTAGTTGATAGGAAGCTAACTCTTATTAAGGGGAAGTCTCCGTGCCGCGATTTCAAAAATCGGCATAGTGTTCAGGTTGGAATCCGTCCGAGGGCACTCAACAATTCCAAGCAACTACCCCGATTCTGGCGCCTTTACCGGCGCCTTTTTTCTTTTTCGAAACCCTTTGACACAGCGCTAGCTCTTGCTGCTATCTGCAACGAATGCAGCCGCCGCCGAAACCCGCAGTTGCACCCGAGTCCCTACGGCAGTCACATCGGATCTCCCGCTCGGCCGCAGTGAAGCAATCTCAATACGCTGCCCATCCGACCCCAAAACAGTCAGCCTGATGAGCTCTCCCTCAATGCGCGATGCCGCTACTTCGAATAAGCCTTGCTCATCTTGGCTCACTGCAAATTGTCTGGGTCGAATCGCTAAGAGCCCCTCGGTTCCGCCGGCGTCATGGCCCACGTCGTCAACCGGAAGGGATCCGCACACAGTTTGGAACACATCCCCGTGCCGCTTCGCAGCGAGTTCAACAACTGGCCCTGTTGCTCGAGCAACCGCCAGAGTCGCGGGACGGTCATACAGATCTGCTGGCACTCCCTGTTGCACGATGTGTCCGCTATCAAGAACGGCAACATGGTCTGCCATCCGGAATGCTTCGCCCGCATCATGGGTGATGAGGAGCGCAGTTACCCCGGCGGCTTCGAGCGCATCCGAAACGTGTCTGCTTACCTCGCCACGCAATGAAGCATCAAGAGCAGAAAACGGCTCGTCGAGCACGACTAACCGTGGCGATGGGGCAAGCGCTCGGGCCAGTGCCACCCTCTGCTGCTGACCCCCCGACAACTCATGCGGGCGGCGCTGTTCAAAACCAACAAGGCCGACTAGTTCGAGACATTGCGCTACTCGCGCTTGTCGTTGCGATCCACGCTGCAGGCCAAAGGCAACATTCGCTGCAACTGACAAGTGCGCAAACAGCGCGCCCTCTTGAGGAACAACTCCAACGCCACGGCGCTCTGGGGCAACAAAGGATCGCCCTCCGGCGACAAGTTCACCGTCGAGTCGCACCGAACCAGAATCCGGAGAGATAAACCCAGCAATGATTCGCCCCAAAGTTGTCTTGCCGCTACCCGATTCGCCCATAAGAGCGACAACTTGTCCGGGGTCTACTGATAGGTCAATACCCTCAAGAACTTGGACGTCACCAAATCCATGAGCCACGCCTTCGACAGACAAGCGCGGCAGGCTCATACAGCGGCCTGATCTACGAGGTGTTCTGAGTCAGGAGTGATCCGGGTCATACAAGGCTCCGGGCGCTGCTCTGCGCCGCACCACGCTTTGGTCGGCCGAGCCTAGCGGCGACAAGTGCAGGGACTATAGAAAATGCTATGAGAGTGAGGGCGAAGGGTGCCACCGATGCATCGTCAGACACTCCTGCCCAAGCCCATAATCGGGTTGCCAATGTGTCAGTACCCGCTGGCCGTAGCAGCAGCAGTGCTGGGAGTTCCTTCGCAGTGGTTAACGCCACGACAGCAACGCTCACTGCGATGGCTGGCAACACTGAGGGCAGAGTTACCCGCAAGAAAACTTCCGTTCGGGACCTTCCCGTAGATCGCCCTACATCTGTCAACACTTCGGGCTGTTGCTCGAACGCAACGCGAAGCGCTCCAAGCGCCAAAGACAGGGTCAGTGCGACCTCTGCGAGCACCACGATTGGCCAGCGTTGATAGATCGGCTGCAGCACGCGGACCCCGATATACACAAATGACAAGGCCACCACAATGCCGGGCAAACTATGAGCCAGCATGACCGCACGTTCGGCGCCGAGCGAAGCAACACTGCGGAATCTTGCCACGAGCCAAGCAAGCGGTAACGCAACTGCCACTGCGACTAAGGCCACAACCGCCCCGAGTAGCAAGGTAGTTATCAGGGCACTGACAAACTCCCAAAGTTCCACTTCGGTTCCACCCCCAGACCACCAGAAAAGGTAAGAGGCCACGGGAAACCCAACCGAGACTGCTGCGAGCAATCCAAGGAACGTAATAGCAACCCATTTTCCTCGACCTAAGGGCACTGCCAACGTTGCTCTGGCAGCGCCGCCACCGACCCTAGCTGCGTCTCGAGTGCCACGAACTAGTGACTCACCCAAAACAAACACCAATGAAATCCCGACAAGGGCAACTGCCAGAACTGCTGCCCGAGAGGGATCGAACCCAGCCCGATAGGCACCGAGGATCACCCAAGTGAATACCGGAACCCTCATGATGGCCACGGCTCCGAAGTCTGCAAGCGCATAAAGCGAAGCAAGCAGCATGCCCGCCGCCACACCCCGACGTGCCTGCGGCACAGTGAGATGAATCAGCACATGCCACGGGCTCTTTCCAAGCGATCGGGCAACTTCTTCTTGAGCAGGATCAAGACCACGCAGAACAGCCGTGACGTAGAGGTGCACCAGCGGAATCGTGGTCAAGGTGAGTACGGCTACTGCTCCAGCAAACGACGCCGTTGCAGGCTCCCAAGACACCCACGCGTAGGCAGCGACATATGACGGAACTGCAAGCGGGATCACAACCAGCACATGGAAAAAACCGGGAATCGGCAAATCCGAGCGTTCCACCAGCCATGCAGTTGCAGTACCCACAACGCCTGCAAGAAGGCCGACAAGAACTGCCAAACAAATGCTTCGAATCGCAAGCTGAGCCACGTCTGACCGCACCAGGATTTCTACAACCCGTTGCCATCCAGCTTCGATGGCCTGAACCAGCAGATAGACCAACGGCACGATCGCTAGAGCAGTTGCTGCAAAGGCAACGGCGAGCGCCCAGCGTGGTGCGCCGAGCGCTCGCGGTTGCATGAATCAGCGCTGCAGTAGACCGGTCTCGACGAGCAACTCTTGTGACTCGCCCACCGTGTCAAGATCCGAAAGATCAATCTTTGGAGGGTCAAGCTCTGCAAGCGCTGGCAACGACTCGTCGGCTGCAGCTTCAGAAGTCAGGGGGTACTCAAAGGTAGCCTCGGCGAAATATTTCTGACCTGTCTCCGACAACAAAAAGTCAACGAACTCCTGAGCCCCAGCGGGGTTCTTTGCAGACTTGAGAATCCCAATTCCGGCCACATTCACTAAACCGGCGGGATCTCCTCCAAGGACAAATTGATTCTTTGCAACAACTTTGTCCGCACCTACCTCTGCTTGTTTTTCAAGCAGGTAGTAGTGGTTGATCAGACCAAGATCAAGCTCACCTGAATCCACTGAATCCCGCACCTGTGAGTTGCCCTCATAGGCCACCGGATCTTGTGCTGCGAATGCTTCCAACCATGCCTTCGCCTCGTCTTCTCCGCGCAGTACACGCAGGGCCGTAACGAAGGACTGGAACGAAGCATTCGAGGGAGCAAAGCCAATCTTCCCCTTGTACTTGGGATCTAGAAGGTCATCAACCGAGTTGGGCGGATCACTGACAGTGTTTGGGTTGTAGACAATGACGCGCACTCGGCCACTGGTACCTACCCAAGTTCCATCAGCGGCTCGATACTCCGCTGGAACTGCATCCACCGAGACGGCATCAAGTTCTGAAAGCAGGCCCGCCTTCGAGAGCGCACCGAGCGCCCCTGCATCTTGAGAGAAAAATGCATCAGCTGGTGACGCATCACCTTCGGTGATGATCTGAGCAGCTAGCTCGCCGCTGTCACCGGGCCGAAGATTGACCTTGATTCCAGTCTCCTCAGTAAATTGCTTGACGAGGTCGCCGATGAGCTCCTCTTTCCGTCCGGTGTACACCGTGATCTCTTGCTTCTCTCCGCCAGCGGCCGCAGTGGTTGTGCTCTCTGCAGAGTCATCAGTCCCGCCTCCACAAGCAGCAGTTGCAAACAGAAGTACTGCAAAACTAGCGAGTGCAACGACTCGAGTAGATACCTGATTTCTTGTACCTAACCGGAGGTTCATCATGTAGATCTCCATTTCATTCCAGAGTATTAGGCTTACCTAACATTATGAGTATGGGAAGTACACCATACCTGAGCTATGCATGCAACTTTCATGCGTGATCCCCGCCGAATGAAAGCAATTCCTAACTATCAAGCGGCACCCGAGTAGAACCAGAGCGGCACCCGAGTAGAACCAGAATGGGACGCTCACCGATGGGTATCAAAGGTGGGTGTGTCATCTGCTCCGGGATCGGCCTCGCGCAGGAAGCGGATCGGATCGCGCAGGTCGTCCATATAACCCAAGGCGTACGCACCCATCTGATATCCCATCAGCCGTTGCACCTTCTCGGGCAAAGTTGCCGCAATTTCTTTTGGAACTGACAAGTACTGGTTCTCTTCTTGGCGGAGCCAACCCAGCACGTAGTCAACGTTGATTCCCACACGGTCCACATCAGAGGTGTTCGCTCCCCCACCGTGAACCGTTCTGCCGGTGTAGATAACCACCGAGCCGCGCGGCATCGAGGCGGCAACTGTGTCTGCCTGAGTCAGCGCTCCAACCTCAGCATCGCTCAGGCCGTTCTTGCCAACAGCTACTCGGGTTGCCCCATTGGCCTCGGTGAACTCAGTGAGCGCCCACATAGTCGACACCTCAACTTCCATATCGGCGGGGAACTCAAAGAAGTCAAAGGACCACTGATCCCGATGCAATAACTGAGCACTCTCTCCCGGGCCGATACAGATTGCTTGGGTCAGGTGAAGTTGAAAGGTTGTCTTTTGTGGCCACAGCACCTTGTCAACAACTGCGAGCACTAGGTCATGAGCAATCATCTCGACCGAACTCGAGGATCGGGCCAACAGCGCACCAGGC
>CANJEC010000135.1 GCA_947473395.1 Actinomycetota bacterium
CGCACGAGTTTCTTCCATGGCCGATGGCACCCAGATGCGCCCGTCATTTCGAAGGGACTCAGACATCAGCGTGAGCTTGGACTGGAACTCATCAGCCGGCGGGATGCACGTGGGGTGAATCTGCGTGAAGCAAGGATTAGCGAAGGCCGCACCCTTCTTATGGGCACGCCAAGTGGCGGTCACGTTGCAAGCCTTGGCGTTGGTCGACAAGAAGTACACGTTGCCGTAGCCGCCAGTTGCCAGCAGGACTGCATGTGCCGAATGGGCACTGATCTCGCCAGTGAGCAAGTCGCGCGCAGTAATGCCAATAGCGCGGCCGTCGTGCACCACTACGTCTTGCATGTCCATGCGGTTATACAGGGTGACGGTGCCCAACTGAATCTGCCGTGCAAGCGCCTGATAGGCACCCAAGAGCAACTGCTGCCCCGTTTGACCACGGGCATAGAAGGTACGAGATACCTGAGCGCCGCCAAAGGAGCGGTTGTCCAAGAGCCCGCCATACTCGCGGGCAAAGGGCACACCCTGCGCCGTTGCTTGATCGATGATGTTGACCGAACTTTGGGCCAAGCGATACACGTTTGATTCACGCGAGCGGTAGTCGCCACCCTTGATGGTGTCGTAGAACAACCGCTGAATGCTGTCGCCGTCGTTCTTGTAGTTCTTTGCTCCATTGATACCGCCCTGGGCGGCAATCGAGTGCGCTCGACGCGGAGAGTCGTGATACGTAAACACGCTCACGTTGTATCCGGCCTCACCCAAAGACGCTGCAGCAGCAGCACCCGCTAGGCCAGAGCCGACCACGATCACCTCAAACTTGCGGCGGTTGTGCGGAGCCACGAGTTTCAGGTCGAACTTGTGCTTGTCCCACTTGTCAGCCAGAGGGCCTTCAGGTGTTTTGGAATCGAGGATCAGTGCCACGAGGGTGAACCTCCTGCAGTAGTAACGGGCATAGGGGCTTGAGCGGGCGAAGTAGGAGTCACGATTTCAGTGCACCACGCCAGCAAGAACGGCAATAGGGAACAGGCAATTGATTCCTGCAACCAGAATGGCAAACCCGGCCGCAAACCCTCGGCGGGCACCGTTATAGCGAGGGTTGTTCATGCCCGTGCTCTGGAAGATGGACCAACCTCCATGGAACAAGTGAATGCCCAATGCAATATTGGCCAGGATGTAAATGATGGCTATCGGCCAACGCTCAAAGCTGGCCACCAGGTTGTCGTAGGCAGCGCCACGCACAAAGTCAGGGTTCGCAAACCCCCAAGTCAGGTCCGCCAGGTGAAAGATCAGGTAGAGGCCAATGATGATGCCCGTCCAGCGCATGGTGCGAGAGGCGAAACTCACCGCCACATAGTCACGTGGCGACTGATACTTGATGGGCCGCGCTCGGTGGTTCATGCGAGTCAGCGAGTATGCAGAACTGATGTGCAAACCGAACATGACAATGAGGCCAATTCGAAATGCCCACAGCACGCTGGTGTGCGGAAGAATTGGATACAGCAGCGACCGAAGGCTCTCGGCGTAGTGATCAAACTCGGTGCGGCCTAGGAACATCTTGAGGTTGCCCACCATGTGAACAAACACAAAGCCCATCAGGCCAATGCCCGTAAGCGCCATCACCCATTTTTTGCCAATGGCTGATGAATAAAACTCCACAATCCAGAACCTGGATTGTTTGGGGGGGCCGTTCACTTCCGGGGCGTCAGCGCCCGGACGACTCTCCGTTGCTTGGGTCATGCATATCTCCTGGCCAGACCAGCACGCTCCGAACGCAGTGCTCAGTTCTTCCGAAACTAGTGCGTCTGGGCCCTCGCGACTAACCGGAGCAGGATTCCTTCGATCCCTAGGCCCGCATTACCCTCATCAGCGTGTTCTATGTGCCGGGAATTTTTGAACCTCGATTCACCGTGACAGTCCGGCTGCTAGCGGCCGAGGCCGAAGCCATGGCCGATCGGTTTTGGTTATTCGGAGCAACGGCTGTGGTGGAGCTCGCAGACAGCGACGGCTTTATTAGGCTGATCGGAGATCTGACCCCCTCGGGGATTCGAGGCCTCGAGGCCGGTTCCCTTGTAGTTGGAATTGAACCCATCGAAGCCGATTTCGAACTGAGCAATGAGTGGCGCAAGCACGCTCAGGCCTGGGTGTGCGGCAACCGAATTCTGCTGCGACCCGAATGGGTCAGCAACGATGCGCAACTGCAACAGCAGGTAGACGACGGGTCGCTGCTTGAGATTGTTCTAGAGCCGGGCTCAGCATTTGGTTCCGGGAGTCATGCAACGACGCGACTCTGCGTTGGGCAAATCTCGCAGCTAGATCTCTGCGGCGCGCGTGTTCTAGACGTGGGCTGTGGCACCGGAGTTCTGAGCGTGGCCAGTGTGTTAGTCGGAGCGGACTCAGTACTCGCCGTCGACAGTGACCCTGAGGCAATTCGAGTCACCGAGCTCGTGGCCGAGCTCAATGGTGTCTCGGACAAGATCCAGACGTTGCCCGCTCAGGGCTTTGCGGGTGACGGGACCGAGTTTGATCTTGTGCTGGCAAACTTGTTGCTGCCGATCATCGAAGAGAGTGGACCACAGCTAGCTAGCAGCGTGGCCCCCACCGGATTGATCATGGTGAGTGGGGTGCTGGAACATCAGCAGGAACGCGTCGAGCGGGTTTTCTCGGAGTTCAGGCTGATCGAGGTTGAACAAGATGAGGGTTGGCTGGTGCTTGTGTTTCAGCGGTCTGGTTCAGCCGCGAGTGAGTAGCAGGTAGGAGCCGGGTATCCTGCGCGGATGCCACAAACCTCGTCCTCCGCAGATGCCTCACAGATACTCCCTGCTACCGCTTCGGCACCGCCCAAGATTTCTACGCTTGCGGAGCTGCGTGAGTCGGGGTGGCAGTCCGAGTCAGTCAAGTCTGAGTTGCGACGCAACGCAGTTGCTCGGATTCGGAGCGGTGAGCCGTTGTTCGCAGAGATTCTTGGTTATCAAGACACTGTGTTCCCACAAGTAGAAAACGCTCTGCTCGCCGGCCATGACGTGATCTTCTTGGGTGAGCGCGGCCAAGCCAAGACTCGCATTATTCGATCACTGATTGATCTGCTCGACGAGTGGCTGCCGATCGTTGAGGGGTCAGAAATCAACGACGATCCGTACGCTCCGGTCTCGTTCCACGCCAGATCGCTCATGGCCGAACATGGCGAAAACACGCCTATTTCTTGGGTCCATCGCTCCTTCCGCTTTGGCGAGAAACTAGCGACACCCGACACTGCCATTGCAGATTTGATCGGCGAGGTTGATCCCATCAAGGTCGCCGAAGGCCGCTACTTGTCCGACGAACTCACCCTGCACTACGGCCTAGTCCCTCGGACGAACCGCGGCATCTTTGCCATCAATGAGTTGCCCGACCTTGCTGAGCGAATTCAAGTTGGCCTGCTCAACGTGCTTGAAGAGCGCGACGTTCAGATTCGTGGTTACAAGATCCGCCTGCCGCTCGACGTCATGCTCGTGGCTTCTGCAAACCCCGAGGACTACACCAACCGTGGTCGGCTGATCACCCCACTGAAGGATCGTTTTGGTTCGCAGGTTCGTACGCATTACCCGCTCGATGTAGAGAC
Organism: Actinomycetota bacterium; assembly: GCA_947473395.1. Lineage (GTDB taxonomy): Bacteria > Actinomycetota > Acidimicrobiia > Acidimicrobiales > Microtrichaceae > IMCC26207. The sequence goes on from CANJEC010000135.1 coordinate 3,596, forward strand.
CGAGGTTGCCATCATCTTGCAAGAGGCCTCGCCGTTCTCGGCCGAGGATATCGGCGTGGAGGTTCCGGAATTCATGACCGACATCGTGGCCACCTTGTCGCAACAAGCCAGGCAGAGCCCGCATATCTCGCAGCGCTCGGGAGTCTCGGTGCGTCTGTCGGTGTCGAACTACGAGGTCATGGTGGCGAATGCAGCGCGGCGTGCACTCATTGCTGGTGAAGACCAAGTCGTGCCACGTATTTGTGACCTTGAGGCCCTTCCGGCGGCTACCGCGGGCAAGATCGAGATTGAGACCATCGAGGAAGGCCGAGAGGGCCAGATTCTTGATCACCTGATTCGCGCAGCAATCTTGACGGTGTTTCGTGAGCGTGTGTCTCCAGAGAATCTGACGGCTGTGATTTCAAGCCTTGAGGAGCGTGGGCCAGTGGACACCGGCGAGGATGTGCCGTCTGCCAAGTACGCAGAACTGCTTGAGCAGATGCCTTCTCTGCAGGCGCCCGTGGCTGAACTTGCGGGAGACAACCCCAGCCCGGCCTCGATTGCTTCGGCCGTGGAGCTGATTCTTGAGGGCTTGCACTTGGCGAAGCGGCTCAATAAAGACGCCGTCGGCGGCCGCGCGCAGTACCGGGCCCGCAGCTAGCTGCCGGGTCGAAAGCAACTCAGGGGAGTACCCTCCACCTATGCCAAGACCTCGGTTTCGTTATTCCCCATGGGATGGAACACAGCAGGGTTTCGACGTTGACGCGTTCGATGTCATGGAGCAACTCACTGATGATCTTCTCTACCACGGAGACATCAATGCGGCACTACGTCGCATGTTGCAGCAGGGGTTTGAGGACCGCAACGGCGAGCACATCGAGGGCATTCGAGACATGCTCGAAAAGATTCGTCAACGCCGTGAGGATGCTGTTGAGAATTATGATCTCGGGGGAGTCTTTAGCAAGATTGCAGAGGAACTTCGAGAGGTTGTCAGCCAAGAACGCGCCGAGCTGCAGCGGCAACTTGATCAGGCAAACGCCTCGAATGACGAGCGGCGCAAAGAGCTGACTAGTGAGTCAACCCTGGGGAAGAACATGGACCTTGACATGTTGCCCCCCGATCTCGCAGGGCAGATTCAGGCCCTCAGTAAGTACGAGTTCACCTCGGCCGAGGCCGAGGAACGCTTCAACGAGTTGACCGAAAAACTGCGCGAGCAACTCATGCAGAATTATGTCAATCAATTGTCCAGCGCCGTCAATGAGATGACTCCAGAAGATTTAGCCCGCACCAAAGACATGATGGCGGCGCTGAACGAAATGTTGGAGCAGCGCGAGCGAGGCGAAGAGCCTGACTTTGACGGGTTTATGCAGGAGTTTGGAGATCTCTTTCCCGAGAATCCGCAGACTCTTGACGAACTGCTTGAGGCTATGGCTAGGCGCATGGCAGCGGCGCAGGCGATGCTCAATTCCATGACTCCTGAGCAGCGCGCACAGATGCAACAGCTCAGCGATCAGTTGATGCAGGACATGGACCTGCGCTGGCAGGTTGATCAGCTCAGCCAAAATCTTCAGCAGGCTTTTCCTGGTGCTGGTTGGGAATCCAGCTACGAGTTCGAAGGTTCGCAGCCACTCGATATGGGTTCGGCCGGCGAACTCATGCGCGAGCTCGGTGACCTTGACCAGCTTGAGCAGCTCATGCGCGGTGCTTCTAACCCAGGTGCGCTGGCCTCGGCAGATATTGACCGGGTGCGAGAGCTGCTCGGTGAGGACTCCGCCGAGAGCATGCTCCGAATGGCTGAAATTACTCGTCAGCTCACCGAGGCGGGACTCATTGAGCACAAAGAGGGCCGTGCTGAACTCACTCCCAAGGGAATGCGCAAACTCGGCCAGAACGCTCTCGCCGAGTTGTTCAAGA
>CANJEC010000136.1 GCA_947473395.1 Actinomycetota bacterium
GGTAGATGGCTTTGGCCTCAACCTTCTCTGGATCATTATTGGTGCAGCGCTGGTGATCTTTATGCAGGCCGGTTTCGCAATGGTCGAAACTGGGTTCTGTAGAGCCAAGCATGCCGCTCACGTTGTGACGACCAACTTGGCAATCTTCGGATTGGGTTTTGTTGGCTTCTTCTTCATTGGCTTTCCGCTCATGTTCGGGGGTTATAGCTACCCCGGTTACTTCGGCCTCGATGAAGCTCTCGGCGGACCGCTAGTTGGCAGCGGAAGCTGGACGTTTGCGTGGTGGTCCTGGGATGCCTTTGCTCTCAGCAACATTCCCGATGCAGCGTTGCCAGCAATTGCGGCGTTCTTCTTGTACATGGTGGCGTTCATGGATACCACGGCAACAATCCCAACGGGTTCAATGGCTGAACGCTGGAAGTTCAAGAGCTTCATTGCTTGGGGATTGTTCTGCGGAGCTATCTACTACCCACTCTTTGGCGCTTGGACCTGGGGCGGCGGTTGGCTCTCACAGCTGGGCAACAGCTTGGACCTTGGCTTTGGCTACGTTGACTTTGCTGGGTCAGGAATCGTTCACGCAACCGGTGGTGCCGCTGCACTAGCTGGCGCTCTTGTTCTTGGCCCACGCATCGGAAAGTTCGGCAAGGACGGCAAAGCCCGTGCGTTGCCTGGCCACAACATCCCCATGGCCATGCTCGGTGTGTTCATTCTGTTGTTCGGCTGGTTTGGCTTCAACGCTGCATCAACATTTGCCGCAACCGATGTGCGATTCACCGTTGCGGCAGTCAACACCGGTATTGCCGGTGCCTTCGGCCTAGTCGCCTCGATGTTCTACATCATGAAGCGCACAGGAAAGCCAGACCCTGGCATGATTGCGAACGGCATGCTCGCCGGCTTGGTAGCCATTACGGCACCTTGCGCATTCGTTGATCCTTGGGCTGCAGCCCTCATTGGAATCATCGCCGGAATCTTGGTTATCGAAGCCGTGTTCTTCATCGAGCGTCGTGGAATCGACGATCCGGTGGGCGCAATTGCAGTACACGGCATCTGTGGATCCTTCGGCGTCATTGCACTTGGCTTGTTTGCAACTGGCGAATACGGCGCAGCTTGGAACCTGACCGATACTGACCTGACTGCCGACAAAGGTGTCACTGGCTTGTTCTATGACGTCAGCTTGGGCGGAAAGCAGCTCCTAGCTCAGCTCGCAGCATTAGCCGTCATCTGGACAGTGATGCTGGGCATCGCATATGCATTCTTCAAGATCCAGAACGCTCTCACCAAGGGCGGCATTCGCTCCTCGGTCGAGGACGAACTCATGGGCTTGGATTACCCAGAGATGGGTGTCACTGCATACCCCGGAGACGCTTCATTCTCGCTTGATGACATCGTCATCGAGAGCCTGCCAAAGGCTCAGCAAGAAGAGGTTGCCGCCGGCAGGTAGCACCTGCACTCGGAGCAGCAGCTCGCTAGCTCTACTTCTCCCCCTGCTGAACGTGCCCGCCTCATCCGAGGCGGGCACGTTTGGGTTTTGACTGTGCTACTTCCTGGCTGTGCTACTACCTGGCTGTGCTAGTTCCTGCGAGAGAGTCCTCGTGGAGCGAGTAACTCGATGGTGTTGGAGGTCTTCTCGTGGATCCCTCGGTACAAGGTGTCCGCTACCGAGGTCAGGTAGATCACCACTGCTATAGCCGCCGCATAGAAGAAGGGTCCGCCGATGAAGGCAATCAGCAAGAACACCCCTGGCACAAGAGCCCGAATGGCTGATTCACGAGGGCTCGGCAATGCCCCATCAGACCACTGCACCACCTTGACACGGCAGATGAATTTGCCAAAGGTTTGCCCAAATCTTGCAATGGTCACGGTTTCATACACAATGAACATCACCGGAAAGAGCAATCTGGCCCAGAGGTCAACGGGCATCTGGCTGTTCACTCCTCGCTCAATTCCGAGCACCAAGATCAGCAGGTTCCAGAGTTCGTAAATAACAAATAGATCAAGAAGTCTTGCGGCAGCGCGTAGCCCCCATGGCGCGGGAGAACCTGCCCCCTTATCGGGCAGGTCCTCTCGCTTGCGTGGTGTATCGGCTGGATACGGTAGGTCAGTCACCTACCTACTATCTCGCTGCGGCGAAGCCCTTGTCCAAGTCAGCCAAAATATCCTCAATGGACTCGAGGCCAACTGACAGCCGAATCATTCCTGGCTCAACGCCCGAGTACAGCTGCTCGTCCTCGGTCAGCTGGCTATGGGTGGTCGAAGCTGGGTGAATCACTAGGGAACGCACATCGCCAATATTGGCCAAGTGGCTATGCAACTCAAGTGCCTCGACAAACTTGATTCCGGCCTCACGTCCACCAGAGATAACAAACGCCGGCACCGAACCTGGACCCTTAGGCAGATAGGTCTTTGCCCGCTCATGCCAAGGGCTTGAGGCCAAACCGGCATATGCAACGGACTCAACCTGAGCGTGCCCTTCGAGGTACTCGGCCACCTTCTGGGCATTCGCAACGTGGCGATCCATGCGCAGCGAGAGAGTCTCGACACCCTGAATGGTCAGGAACGCATTGAATGGCGAGACGGCAGCGCCGATGTCTCGTAGCAACTGCACTCGCGCTTTGATGATGTACGAGCCGGCACCAAGTGCAGGCCAGTAGGCCAACCCGTGGTAGCTGGGATCGGGCTCGGTGAACTGTGGGAACTTGTCGTTCGCAGAGAAGTCGAAGCTTCCGCCGTCAACAATTGCTCCGACGATTGAGGTGCCATGGCCGCCAATGAACTTGGTTGCCGAGTGCACCACGATGTCTGCGCCGTGGGCGAGTGGGTTGAGTAGATACGGGGTGGCGATCGTGTTGTCGATAATGAGCGGCACGCCGTTGGCATGGGCGACTCCAGCCACGCCTGCAATGTCAAAGATGTCATTGCGAGGGTTGCCAATACTTTCGCCGTAGAACGCCTTGGTATTTGGCTGCACCTTGGCGGCCCACTCATCGAGATTGTCGGGGTCTTCTACGAAGCTGACCTGAATCCCAATCTTTGGGAGCGTGTAGTGGAACAGGTTGTAGGTTCCGCCGTAGAGCGAGGCTGAAGCCACGATATGGCTGCCTGCCTCTGCCAGGTTCAAGATGGCGAGCGTCTCTGCAGCCATTCCTGAACTCACAACAAGCGCACCGGGCAGGCCAACCGCAGTCGTGGTTGCACCTTCAAGGCTTGCAATCCGAGCCTCGAGTACCCCTTGGGTGGGGTTCATGATTCGGGTGTAGATATTTCCAATCTCACCCAGAGCAAACAGGTTTGCTGCATGCTCGCTATCACGGAACTGGTACGCGGTGGTCTGATAAATCGGCGTCGCGCGTGACCCAGTAGTTGGATCTGGTTCCGCACCCGCATGAATCTGACGGGTATCAAAACCCCACTGCTCAGTCATCTCTGCTCCTCATGGATTGCTCTCCGAAGGCCTCACCCTAGGGCAGGATTCTTCCGGGTTCAATTCCCGACCCGATTGGTCAGGTATTGGGGGGTGCTGGGACTTGCTGTACCCCAGATGCGCTCAGCGAGAGAATCCGCGTGCGTCCTGACCCAACAAGCTTTGCAGCTAGAGGTTGTGCATGTGTCCCAGCAGGCAACAGCGCCGCAACTGTCGGGCCCGATCCCGACAGCCATGCAGCCAGCACTCGCTCATCTTCGAGCATGCCCTGCAAAACTTCTGCTGAATCGGGACGTGCGAGCAGACGCTCAGCCTGATGGACCTGATCCTCACATGCGACTCGCAGCATGGAGAGGTCGCCCGTGGCTATGGCTGCCACCCAGAGCGAGGAGCGTGCAATAGAAAAAGCTGCAGACTCTCGGCTGACTATTGGGGCGAGAACCTTGCGCGATGCCGTAGTCGAGGTTGACTTCTCGGGCCACCAGACCAGCACCTCAAGGCCCTCGGGCACCTTCAGCGAGACGGCCCGCTCCCCTGCCGCCACAGTGAAGCCGCCCCAGGTTGAGGCAGCGGCATTGTCCGGATGCCCTTCAAGTACGGCTGCAACAGAAAACGTCCGCTGCTGAATCTCTGCGGTGTCTACACCCGAAGAGATCAACGCAAGGTAGGCACCCGCAACCCGAGCAGCGCCAGAGAATCCCAGTCCGCGCCCGGGCGGAATCGGGCTTCGCCACCAGAGCTGAGCATCGGTGTCTCCACCGGCAGCAGCGTACGCAGCAGCTGCTGGGTGCGTGGGTTCAACGACAAGCCAGCCCTGCCCATCACCATCGTGATGCGCAGGGCTGTCAGATAACTCAAAGGGCAGGTCCAACGCTAGAGCAAGGCAATCAAAGCCAGGCCCAAGGTTGGCTGAAGATGCGGGTGCAGAAACGTGCACCCTGTCAGTCTCCTCCGGAGATGTCCTCAACCTTGGCCTTACCAGCAGAGATCCAAGGCATCATGCCGCGAAGTTCTGCACCGACGGTTTCAATCTGATGAGCCTTGCCGGCCTCTCGAAGCGCCGTGAAGTTAGCGCCACCCGATGCGACCTCGCCTACAAACTCGGTTGCGAACTCACCAGACTGGATCTCGCCAAGGATCTTCTTCATCTCAGCTTTGACTGCTGCGTTGATGACTCGAGGACCGCGAGTGAGGTCGCCGTACTCGGCGGTGGTCGAGATGGAATAACGCATGCCAGCGATTCCTTGTTCGTACATCAGGTCAACAATCAGTTTGAGCTCATGCAAGCATTCGAAGTAGGCCGACTCAGGCTGGTATCCGGCCTCGACAAGGGTCTCGAACCCGGCCTGAACCAGAGCAGTCAATCCACCACAGAGGACGACTTGCTCGCCGAACAAGTCAGTCTCGGTCTCTTCTTCGAAGGTGGTATCGAGCACGCCCGCACGGGAGCCACCAATGGCATCGGCATAGGACAGAGCCAAAGCCTTGGCAGACCCGCTGGCATCCTGTGCGACTGCAATCAAACACGGCACGCCGCCGCCTTCGGTATAGGTGCGTCTCACCAAATGACCAGGGCCCTTTGGTGCCACCATGGCCACGTCAACACCCTCGGGTGCTTTCACATAACCAAAACGCACGTTGAAACCGTGGGCAAAGAACAAGGCATCGCCTGCACTCAGATTTGGGGCAACTTCTGCGTTGTAGACGGGCCCGATCTCGGTATCAGGGAGCAGCATCATGATGAGGTCAGCCTCTGCAGTTGCGCTAGCAACGTCAAGAACGCGAAGTCCTGCCTCTTCGGCCTTGGCCCGAGAAGAACTGCCTTCTCGAAGGCCAACGCGCACGTCCACTCCCGACTCCTTCAGATTCAAAGCGTGAGCATGACCTTGTGAGCCATAGCCCAGCACTGCCACCTTGCGGCCAGCGATAATCGAGGAGTCAGCATCTTTTTCGTAATAGACGTTTGCCATGAGCTTCTTCAGCCCTTCCTAGTTTGTAGA
>CANJEC010000137.1 GCA_947473395.1 Actinomycetota bacterium
AAGCCAACCAGAACCTCTACGAAGTTGCCATCAATTACCTGAACATCATCATTGAGGAACAACAGAATCTCACCCTTGGCGGCAAGGGCCCCGAGATTGCACTTCTCAGAGAAGTTGAACGGTTTGTCGAACGGCACCAGCACCAGCCGGTCTCCAACAAGCTCTGCGATCTCTTCGATCACCTGCTCATTTGCTGGCTCGTCAACCACCAACACGATTTCATAATTCGGCCAGGTTGCCTTCTCTACGATGCTGCGAATTGCCTCGTGCACCATCGAGCGCTCCGCACCCCAGATCAACCCCGAGGAGCAACGCGTCGGAATCACGATGCTCACGAGTGGGGTCTCGGGGTGCCGTCGAACTAGGTGAAAGTAGCCACGAGGGGTTTGCTCAACCACTTCGGCGTCAAGACCGAGTCGCTCAACATGCGACTCCAGAGCGCGACGCGCCGACTCATAGGCATACGGCTTGACGTCTTCGCCCGACAGCACCGAAGAGGGCACCACGCGCCAGTGATACAATACCTCCGGGATGTGAACAATCCGCCGTGCTTGTTCGGTCACCCTGAGGACTAAGTCCCAGTCCTGTGAGCCCTCAAACCCCTCTCGGAACCCACCTACCTGCTCAACTACAGTCGCGCGAAACGCCGAGATGTGGCAGGTGTACATCTGGTTTCTGAATCGCTCCGGCGACCAGTCCGGCTTATAGAACGGGTCAGCCAGGCGACCAGAAGGAATCATGACGTCTTCGTCGGTGTAGACGTAATCCACACCTTCACTAGAGGCGAATGCCTGAGCAATGCGCTCTAGTGCCTGCGGCTCAAGCAGGTCGTCATGGTCGAGCAACACCAAGAATTGCCCTTGAGCTCGGGAGAGTGCTTGGTTGGATGCGGCAACGATTCCGCCGTTGGTCTGCCGTGGTGCAAGAACTACCCGCTCGTCTGCTTGGGCTGCCTTCAGTAGGACGCGTTCAACGTGTGCGGAGGGTGAAGCATCGTCTACAAGAATGTGTTCCCAGTTTGTCCAAGACTGCCCACTGACAGAATCCAAGCAATCTTGAAGCACCTCCTCGGATGGGTCATAGACCGGCGTGATGACCGAGATCAGAGATTGTTCGGTCACTTCACCACAGTCATTTCACCACCATGTTCTGGCAATCCAGCATGGTGTCTACTCCGCCACCTGTATTGAGCGCCGCCAAGCAGGTCCAGTGCTCCCCCTTATCCATTTTTGCACTGATGCCGAATCCGTGGGAATCGCCGTATCCAGGATGGTTGGCTCTCCAATCGCTGCGATAGCCGTTGGACCAGGTGGCAAACAATTGCCCATCGATGATCATGGCTACCACAATCGCGTTTAGAGATTCTGGGTCATAGGCCCAGCCGGTGGCCGAGATAACCCCTTGAGCGCTGATGATGGCATCGAGCCTGCCCACGGGATTCGCCGCACCCACTTGGAGCCATTCGCAGTCCATTCGCTGATTATTTCCTACGCCACTGTTAATGCCGTTAGAGCAAACGAGGTGCACGCCAGCGGGAATTCCTGACAGTCTGCCGCTAAAGGAGTTGCCTGCATAGGAAGCAACAATCGAGGTTCTCCACTGACCATCCACCATAATCTGCGCCTCAATAGGCCAAGCATCAGGGTCGGTTGCGTGACCGGAGACATCAATTGTTCCCGCCTGAGGTGACGAAGCCGTCAGGTCGCCGTAGGGGCTACGGCCTGATCGCTCCGGAACTACTGCGGAACGACACCCAAGGAATGTGTCCACTCCCTCACCACGATTAACCGCTGTAATACAGACCTCCCACCAGCCGGGCTCGTAACCACTCAGTTGCAGCCAGAATCCGTGGTCTGGACCCTGGTCTGGGTAGAGATCAGCGACGTCGGTACGGGGGGCATTTGCAACCCCTGCAGTATTTCGACCACGACTCGTAGCAACAATCTGCGAGGGACCGGTTACATCAAGGTCGACTACCCAACCAACGGCTGTCATCGTGCCATCCACACTTGCAACGACACCATCGAAGAAGCCAATCGGGCCCATCCTGGCTGCCACAAAGGCTGTCCAATCCTGAGTTCTGTTGGCAATGTTGCCAATGGCGTTTTGAATCGACCCGGGGCAGCCAGTTAGGCCAATATCTTGATGACCAACAACTCGAGGAAGGTTGACAACGACGCCGGCCGCGTACTTGGTTGACCCCAGAGATGTGAAGTCAACTCGGCCTGCCGGATCAACACGATGCAGGGCAAACTTCCATCCAATCACCTGACTCACGGATTCAAGCGCAGCTGCAGTCGGCTGAGCCGAGGTGTAATCACCAATCACCATCACACCAACCGAGTTGGTGTTGAACCCCATGGAGTGAGCGCCGATGATCGGCCGGTCGATACCGCCGCCTCGGCCTTCCCAGATTCCACCGAATTTATCGACCACAAAGTTGTAGGCGATGTCGGACCAGCCTCGGCCATCCATGTGATACGCCTGAATCGAACGCAGCACCCCTGGTACGGCCGCTGGCGAGTAATCATTTGAGCTGGCCGAGTGGTGCACCACAGCAAGCTTGACGGTAGATCCAACACTTGTTGAGGTCGCTCTCGCACCCCATTCCGTACGCATGTGAATTCCAAAAGGCGTTGGCACTGCCGCACCTGCCACGGGAACAGCCTCGGTGACAGTGCGCTTGACCGCATCTCGCACTACTGCAATCTCTGCTGTTGGAGCATCTTCGCTACTCAGGTTGAGCTCGTAGCCAATGGCATCGTCTACCCATAGGGGCTCCGTGCCGTAGGCCGAACCGTTACCCTCGACTCGCCCAGCGCCCGGCGTCGCATCTGGGCCTTCGTCCGACTCAACGCCAAGTTCCCGCCATGTACCCCAGCTGCCATCTGACGCACGAACCCTCACCAGAATTGGCTCCGTCGGCGCCTCGTCAAGGAGCACACCGATGGCCGAGAATGTGCTGACTTTGTCGGCGCTGCCGGTCACCCGATCCTCAGTGACGGTCTGGCCCGAGGGCGGATTAGGCAGACTCGGAACGGTGCTCGTTGTGGAAACACTGCTCGTTGTGGGAACAGAGATTGTTGTGGTCTCTACGTCGAGGGCCGCTTGTAGCTGAGGGAGTTCTGCAGCGCCCACGGGAGACATTTCGGGAAGTCCAATCCGATTCAGGACGGAGACTTCGGCAAAACCGAAGCGGGGAACTGGCAGGAAATTCAGCAGGAGCGCAAGGCCGAACAGCGCCGCCAACCGCCGAACAACACGCCCACTGGGGATGGGATTCTTCATTAACTAAGCCTAGAAGAAAACACCGCAACTAGAACAGTGCTAAGTCAGATTCCCAGGCCTAATGAGCTAGTCAGCGCAGGCCTGACTCGTTTATTGGTCCAAAAACAGGGTGTATTCCCTAGGGAAGGCCGAATCTGGCGATGATGAGTTTCACGAACTCTTCAAGATGAGTTCTTGGAATACTCGCCATTTCGGGCAGTTGTAGAGCAACCTCGCTCAGGGCCCTACCTTGTTGGACTGCGTCTTCTGAACTGCCCTGAAGCGGACTCTTAGTTGCTGGTGTCGCTGTAATTCCGTCTTGCTCGAAGTTCAACATGACGGAACCGATTGCAAACTCGGCCAACCTAAGCGTATCGGTGTCGGACTCAATGGCCCGACCTTGCAGTCCCAGAATCACCTGCATCTCTGCAGAACTCGCCCTCCGGTAGCCACTGCGGGATCCGAGGTCTCCTACCAATGCCACCAGGTCTATTCGAGACTCAATCTGAGGAAGTTGAGTGAGCAAGTTCCTTGCCGGATCGTGATTTTGTTGGATGTCGAGATACACAATCAGCGGTCCACCGGGTCGTGAAGATGGCGGTCGAGCACCTGATGACGGCCGAAGCGGACTGCGAAGCTTGTTGGTCGATTCTGCGCCGATGTTCTGATCGCGGGTCTTGCGCACGTAGCGCAACTCAATCAGCGAACCCCACACGACTTGCTTCCAAGCCCAAACCAGCTTTGTTCTGGGCAGGTGGCCGTGCTTCATGCGGCTGAGAACATTGGCCCGAACTGCCCACTTCATGCGGTCCCAGATTGACCGAAACGCTAGGCGACGCTCCTGTGCGTTGGCGTTTCGCAACACCGTCATCATCCAGTTCCGGTAGACATGAACAAAGAACCCGGGCGAGTCCGAAGCCGCTGAAGCGCCGAATGAATGCCGGATTACTGATGTAGGCGCTGTGACCGTGTGCCAACCGGCCCGCCTCGCACGCCAGGCCAAATCAGTGTCCTCGTAGTAGGCAAAGAGCCGTGGGTCGAACAAACCAACCTGGTTGAGCATCGCTGTTCGAAGGAGCACTCCACCACCGCAAAACCCCTGCACAGTTTCTGAGCCAACGGTGCTGAGCATCTGCGCTGGCTCTCCAAAGTGCCGGTCGTATCCCTCTGAATTTTCCCGCAGGTCAGTTCCCAGCCCATTGAGCAATTCCGTGCGATCCTCTCCAGCCCGAAGCTGCAACTCAGCAGGGTCCGGTCCAAGGTGGATCTGAGCCTGATCAAATGCCGAACTAGCAACCAATGTTCCAACTCCTGAGGCACGCAGGGTGATGACTCGCTCCCCTGACCCAGCCGGGACAAGCAGCTCAGCGCTGCCGTCTACGAAGTAGTCCAGATTCATCGGCCAATCCGAGTGCCCCACGGACCGCATGCCCTTGCTCTGGCTGCGGTCCAGTACCGAAATGGGGCCGATCGAGAGCGACTCGATTTGCGCTTCTCCCCCAGCAACCCTGAGTCCAACGCGGGTAAACGCGGGCTCCAAGACGAGGCCTGCAGCGACCGCCCCAACAGTTGGGTCAGACTGAAGACCCTTAACTAGCGGCCAGAGCCAACCAGGCTCCGGAATGGCATCGTTGTTGACTAGCGCTACTGCATCGACCTGATCAAGGTCACGCATGCCCCGGTTGCACCCTTCTGCAAAGCCTAAGTTTGCTTCGTTAGCAATGAACCGGATATGTGGAAATGCATAACGGAGTTGCTCAAGAGATCCATCGATTGATCCATTGTCGACAAGGACTATTTCAAGATACTCAGCCGGGTATTCGGTTGCTTCAAGCGCCGAAAGGCAACGCCGTGAAAACCAAGCAGCATTCCAGTTCAGTACAACGACCCGAACCCGGGGCGGGGGTGAAGGGCTCATCGGGCCTACTCTACGCCCAGCCAGTTAGTTCCCCTTCAGTCGCTGTGCGCGCAGTCCCTGATGAATGCAGGAGAGCGAATCAGCCTGCTGGTGCCTGCAGCGGCGCAGGCTGGCACTGGTCCTCAAGCTCCACTACTTGAATCTGCTCGCGATTTTCCCAAGTGATTTGATTCGTTGGGTCTTTGCGCAGC